>CAINWP010000082.1 GCA_903854475.1 uncultured Verrucomicrobiota bacterium | reverse complement strand
GGTTTGCCTGTCATGACGGCTTTGGTGCCGCCGACGGGTTGTGAGGTCAGCGACGAGCGGTTTACCCCGTTCGTGTCCTACATCGCCGAGAAACGGGGGTATTCTGAGGCAGAACTTGCCGCCAAGTGGAGTGCTCGGCAGTCCGGGGCTCCTGAGAAGCCGCCCGAGCCGGTCTCCCGACTTGCGGCGTCACCATTTCAGTTTGCCATGCTTTTCGGTGTGGCGGGTGTCATCGGGCTAGCCTTGCGCCGTTTAGCCGTCGCGCGACGCAGTCCGAAGGGGGAAAGGACTCGGGTATGATTCGATTCCTGAGCGCATTGGCGTTCGTGGTCGGCCTCCGGGCGGGGGGAGATGGGGGGCAATCGCGCATGAACCGGATTTTCGCCATCGCCTGCGGGCTGTTTGTCTTTGTCTGGTCGGCGGCGATCCATCACCAGCGGTTCCAGAATCCGACTGCCGTCTCGCGGCAAGACCTCCTTCATTCGCTGTCGGTCCATGGGGAGTGGTTCATCGACCGGTATCACGAGAACACGCCGGACAAGGCCTTTGCAGGCAGCCACTATTACAGCGACAAGGCCCCGGCGACCGTGGCCGCCGTATTTCCCGCCTACCGCGCCGGTGTCGCGTTGCTTCGGGTTCAGGGGAAGGAACTTGAATCACCGAGCGCCTGGCGGTTCCTGTCCTGGTTTTCTTGCGCGTTGGTGTTCTGTCCGCTTCTGGGCTACGCAACCTATCGGCTGGTGCAGGCCATGGCCGGCCCCCACGGCCTGGCGCGGGCATGGCTGGTGGCCGGCGCGTTCGCGCTGGGCGGCATGCCGGTGGTTTACTGCCTCACGCTCTATTCCCATGGCGTTGCCTGGGTGGCCATGGCGGTGGCGTTGTGCGATTTGCGCCTTTTGGATGGTCGCCCGACGGCTCCTCCTCCACGGGCGTTCGCGGCCGGGGTCTGGCTGGGTTTCGCTCTCGCCTCGGAGTACACGCTAGGCCTGACGGTGGTCGGCTTCGCAGTGTGGACGGCCTGGCGTCACGGTTGGCGGTCGTTGGGCTGGATGTGCGCCGGTGGCGTGATCCCATGCCTGACGATTCCCGCCTACAGCTGGATCGTGCTCGGGACGCCGTGGCAGCTGCCTTACAGCTTTCAGGCGAGTTTTCCCCAGATGCAGGCCGGATTGTACGGGATCCAGCTTCCCTCGGTATGGCTGACCTGGTCCCTGCTATTTGGCACAGAACGGGGACTCTTCTACTGGTCCCCCTTCCTGTTGACCGGACTGATCGGATTGCCGGCCTTGGCACGCGAGCACCGAAGCGTTTGCTGGTTCGCCCTGCTTACCTTCGTGGCGAACGTGGTGGTGATCTCCGGGCGGGATTTCGAGTGGCTGGCCGGGGTTTCCTTTGGTCCTCGCTACCTGACCTCCGTGCTGCCGGCTTTGATGCTCGCTGCACCCTATGGGGTCCGACAAATTCCCGGAGGGGCTCTGGGTTTGGGCGCGCTGAGCCTGTTGCTGACGGCGGGGGCGGTCCTGACCAATCCCATGACCTACGGCGATCCAGATCCAATTAGTGGATCGTTCGTGCGGGCTTACGAAGCGGGGGACTTTTCCCTGAATCTTTGGACGCAGCTCGGACTGTTGCCGGCGACGGCGTTCTGGATTCATGCGGCGGTTTTGTTTGCCGGATTCGGGGGGCTCTTAATATGGGGCAACGCGTTGGATCGGGGGCCCCGGTCCGTTTCCCCAGCCATTTCCAACAGGCCTTCCCCAAGTCCGGAGCAACCCTCGGTGTCCACCTCATCCGCGGCCGGCTTCACCCTGATCGAGCTGCTTTTTGTGATGGCCATAGTATCGGTATTGGCTGGGTTGGTGTTGCCGGCCATCAGCAAGGTCCGCAACAAGGCGCAGCAGGCGCGCTGTACATCGAACCTACGCCAGTTGGGAATCGGTCTGCTCGCCTATGCCCACGACAGCGGGGAATGGCTTCCGCCAATGAGCCTCACCAACGGCGCCGTCGTCGAACACGGCACCCTGCCGTGGGATATCCCCAGGAAAACGGCGGACTCCCTCGTGGCGTTCGGGATCACCCGCGGGGTTCTGGCCTGCCCGTCAGAACCGGATCGACTCACCGACCGCGCTTGGGATTACCGAGAGCAATACCGGGTGGTGGGCTACTCGTTCGGCTTGGGCGGGACGCCGCACCTGCGGGAGACGGAGTGGTTCATGCGACTGGATCAGGGGCCCCGGATTGCTGAGCAGAGTACCGCGGATCGACTATCCACGAACGTTGTAGCGGAAGACTGGGTGATGGCGGCCGACATTGTGGTGTCCCAGACCGGTCACCAGGGTAATCCGGGCGCCAACGACTTCACCGGCATTCCCGGCGGATACCCGTACGGGGGGCGCAGCAATGTGCTGCACCAGAGTGCCCACTTAAATTACGCCGGCCGAACCCCGATGTCGGCGGGGGTCCTCTACGGGGATGGCCACGTGGCCCGCCCACAGCTCCGGGAACTCCGGGTCCGTAGTGATCAGTACCCATACTTTTGGTGGTAAACCGCGGCAACCTTGACCATGCCCCTCGTGCCCTCCATCTGTCTTGTGGTTCCGGTGTTCAATGAAGAGGTTCAGTTGGAATCCAGCGTCCGGGCCATTCTCGGGCATTGCCGGACGATGGGGTGGAAAGACGTTGAGGTAATGGTGGCGGACAACGCTTCAACGGATCGCACGGCAGGAATCGGCCGTCAGCTGGCCCGGACACTGGCCCAGGTGCGCTACCTGCGTTTGGAACGTCGAGGGCGGGGTGCGGCCTTGCGGGAAGCCTGGCTGGCGAGCAAGGCGGAGATTCTCGGCTACATGGACGTTGATCTCTCGACCAGCTTAGATTGCCTGGAATCGCTGCTGCTGCCGCTGATCGAAAGCCAAGCGGACATCTCCATTGGTTCCCGCCGTCATCCGAAATCCCAGGTCGAGCGCGGTTGGAAGCGGAGCGTGATTTCTTGGGTCTATCAAACGCTCCTGCACGCGACACTGCGGGTGCAGATCCGCGACGCTCAGTGCGGCTTCAAAGCCCTGCGGCGGACGGTGGCGAGGGAGCTCCTTCCCGACATCCGGAATGATGGCTGGTTCTTCGATACGGAATTGCTTGTTCTGGCCCAGGACCGGGGGTTTCGGGTGACGGAGGTGCCGGTAATATGGCGCGATGATCTGGACACGCGGGTTCGCCTCGTCTCGACCGTGATCGAGGATCTGAGGGGCATCGCTCGGCTGCGGCGGGAAAGGCGGATGCGGAACGCTTCCAGTGCCTCACGCAACATCGCAATTGCCCCGCCACAGTAGCCGGCCGGGATCGGACGGATTCGGTTCTAAAGCCCGAGTGCTACGAGTCCGTCCAGTACGCCCCGGCCGGCGGGGAGGTTGGTCACGATTCCGCCCGAGCAAGTAAACTTCTGTTTAACCACGGGGATGCCGTTGAGCGGGGTGATCAGGTGCCAGGCGAACCGGCGGTCCAGCATCGGGAAGTCGTTCAGGTCATCGCCGGCCGCAAGGGTTCCTTAACCCGAACTGATCATCGAAGACCAAGCCCCCAGCTAAGAGCACCAGATCCTGGTGACCCACCTCAGCCTGTTCTTGAGCGGGTTGAAGAATACTGCAGAGCAGATGGGCCTGACGGCGTATTGGCATCGGATTTGGGCAAGGATCCTCCAGCCTTACCTGTGTCCATGGGCGTCGCTGCAGGCCCGAAGAAGGTGAACCCGACACTTCATGCTCTGTTCCGGTCCCCAACGGCCTGACATCACGCCGGTGACGGCGGAGGGGCGACCTTAACAGCCAGATTTTCGTTCAATTGAGGTCGCTCGTTCTAGTTTCGCCGCCGTGGCCGGATGGTGTCCCTCAGAGTTCGGGGGAGGAACTTCAAGCTCGTGTGTAGAACGGGGCATGGATTTGCGAAGGGGCGGTGAAGGTGATGGGTGTACCCAAGCGGGGCGGTCGGGATCAAAAACGAACGGCCTCGTTGGTCTTGCCGCATTGTGGGCACCGGGACCGTTCTACTTCGGCATCGTCGGTGTAGACCGCGCTGCAGCGTACGCAGCGGAACACTTGGTCTTCGGAGACATCTGAACCGATGCGCCGCCTGCGGAACTCGTCGCCGAGGGCGAAGAATCCTAAGGCCGTTAGAAGTAGCGCCACCCACAGGGCAATAATAGTTTCTGGGTGCATCGCCGTTCAGAGGGGGGGGATCGGTCCTTTGGGGAGCGTACCGGGGATGGGATGGACACTGACGACGCCCCAAGTCAGCGGATCGACGTGCAGGGCATCTGGCCGTTTGGGTTGGGTCAACGGTTGGAACCGTGCGTTCCGCACCGCTTCCAAGGTGGCCAGGTCGGCGGCCTTGGAACCGGATCCAACGGTGACGCGCGCGGTCAAAACTTCTCCCCAGGGATTGACTGCCAACTCGACGTGGGTGGGTTGAGGTGAGTCGCTCTCGGTCCATGGCGCGATCTTCAGGGGTCTCACCAGGCTGCGAGTGGTCAGCGCGCCGCGGAGTTCGACCTGCGCCTCCTCCCGCGTCATCTGTGTTCTATTGCTCTGGGTCGGAGTCACCACTGGAAGGGATAGGACCCGGGACGGGGGAGTAGGGGTCGCCGGGGCTGGACCCAGGTTGGACCCGCTGGGATCGGCCGGCAGGAACGATGGCCGTGGTTCAGTTCGTCCCCACCCGTACGCGACCGCCGGCAAGGCTCCAGCCGCGTCGCCCGAAAATCCGCCGGCCTCAGGCAGGGCAAATCGGGTGGGCGACAGCACCAGAACTTCGAGGTTGTCGGTAAATCCCGGTGACCAGACCAGGCCGAAGGAGTCGCCTGCATCGAGGCGGGGGCCCGGAGGGAAGCGGGCAATAAGCCAAAACCCACCCGCATGGAGGACAGCCAGAAGCGCGGTGATGCCCATCCACCGTCGGGAACTCCAACTTGGGACCGGGGTGGTCATGGCTTGGGAATGCCGGGGCGTCGGACCTCGGAGCCGCCCTGGGTGCCGGTCGTTCCGCCCCCGCTGTTGCCCCCTCTACCCCCTCCACCCAGCAGGATTTCGGACAGTCCGGCCTCTCGTGCCAAGGACGCCAGCTCCTGAAGCCGCTCATAGCGCACCGAGCGGTCGGCCTGCAGGTAGAGCTTGCGCGGTCCCTTCGGTGCGGCAGCCCGTGCAGCTAATCGGGTTTTGAGAACGGCCAAGTCGGGCACGATTTGGTTCTCGAAGTAGCACTGTTCCCCGGCGTCGACGGCCACTACGAGGAAGGCGTCGCCGGTCCAGGTTCCGCTTCGAGAACCGCCCGGGGGCAGCTCCAAGCGTGTGCCGACCGGCAGCACCAGGTAGCCCCCAAACAGCATGAAGAAGAGGAGCACGAAGACCACGCACAGGTAGGGTGCCAATTCGAACTGCCCCTTCAGCGGTTTGAGTGTCCGCGTGAACTTCATGGCGTTGCTGTGCTCTTGGTGCCCGACGCCTCCGCTGGCTGGGTGACCATTTTCACGGCCTCGGCCGAGGCGCGCTCCATGTCGAGCACCACGGCATTGACCCGCGCCACCAGGTAGTTGTAGGCGGCATAGCACACCGCAGCGATGGCGATACCCAGACCCGCGGTGTACAACGCCTGCCATACTCCGGCAAACAGTTCGGCCGGCGCAGCAAACCCAGGACCCGTCTGGAGCTTGCGAAACGTGCCTCCGATACCCACGAGCGTTCCCAAGAGACCCACCAGTGGCGCGATTTGCGCGAAGGTGGCCAGCAGTGACAAGTTGGCCTCGAGTCGGGGCACCTCTACCCAACCCACCTCTTCAATGGTTTCCAGAACGCGCTCGCGGCCCGCGTCGCGGCTCAGGATCGCGGCTTTCACCAAGCGGGAGACGGGTCCTGGGGTGGCATCGCAAATGGAGATGGCTTCGATGACATTGTCGCGCTTGAGCACATTACGAACACCGGCCAAAAACTGCGCCGAATCAATTTGCACCCGGTGGTAGTAGAGAAGTCGCTCAATGATGACGCTCAGCGCCACGCCGGCCAAGAGAGCCAAGAGCCAGAAGAGGATACCAAAACCACCGGCAGCGGTATCGGCCGAAATCGCGCTCGGCAGGACTGTGCCGTTGGTGGGCACCACGGCCGCCAGCAGGACGGAAAACGTCATGGCCTTCAGAGTGAAGATTCGCTCCGGTGCGGGCAATCCCCGATCCCTGCCCGATGATGGGACGAATCATCGAGGTGTGTGATTCCGAAGGGATGGGGTTCGCCGGCTCAGATCGGGCCGGAGATTTCGCCTATTTCCCAGCGGCTACCGGGCGTTGTTGGTAAAGATCCGGGCTTCCTTCTCGGTGATCGTGCCATCTTGGTTGGTATCGGCTCGGCGGACCGACTCGTTGAAGACCTGATGAGGCCCGTTCACGGTGGTGATCTTGTGGGAGAAAATCACCGGGATATGGAACTCGGTTTTGCTCTCCGTCGGGGTCGACGACTCACGGATCTTCTCCACGGCCTCATAGAAAGTCCGGGCCGCGGTATCGGTTTCGAAGGAGATGGGCAGGCGCTGCTCGTCCCGATGGACCGTTTCTTGATGCGAGATGCAGCCCAATCCGACAGCACCCAAGAGCACTCCGGCCGCGACGGGGAGAAAAGTTCGGATAGTCATCACAACCCCTAGAGACTCCGGGACCCCACAGCCATTCAATCCAATTTTTGAATGCTCGGCTTGAAGATCCCGCCCGCTGGCGGACTCTTTCCACAGTCATGATCCTTCCCTCCTTCGACAGCACTCTGCGGACCCGGGTGGTCTTCGGGGCCGGTTGCCTCGATCGTCTCGGCGAACTCGCCGCGGGCCTGGGCGGGCACCGGGTCTTGTTGGTCACCGATGCGGGCATCGTTCGGGCTGGGCATGCGGCGCGTGCTGAGGCGTTGTTGAGGGCCGCCGGACTCGAAGTGAGCGTCTTCGATGCGGTCCGCGAAAATCCCACCACCCTCGATGTCGCGCGCGGCCTCGAAGTGGCCCGCGCTGCTTCGGTGGATCTCTTCGTGGGCCTAGGCGGGGGTAGTTCTATCGATACGGCCAAGGGTGTGAATTTCTTGCTCACCCAAGGCGGAGAGATGCGCGACTACCAAGGAATCGGCAAGGCCACCCGGCCTATGCTGCCGCTCATTGCCATCCCCACCACGGCGGGTACGGGCAGCGAATGCCAGAGTGCCGCGCTCATCGCCGATGAGGCCACCCATCACAAGATGGCGTGTCTGGACCCGAAGGCCGCCGCGCGCATTGCGCTGCTGGATCCTGAATTAACGGTGTCGCAGCCGCGCCGCGTCACGGCCCTCACCGGCCTCGATGCCTTGGTCCATGCGGTGGAGTCGGCCGTCACCACGCGCCGCACGGTGTGGTCTGCCATGTTCTCGCGGGAGGCCTTCCGACTGTGCGCCGGGGCCTTAGAAACCGTGCTGCGTTCGCCCGACGACCTTGAGGCCCGCGGCCGCATGCTGCTGGGGGCGGCCCTGGCGGGCACGGCCATCGAGAACTCCATGCTGGGCGCGGCCCACTCGGCGGCCAACCCCTTGACGGCGCACTTTGGAGTCGTCCACGGGGCGGCCGTCGGGCTGATGATCCCGCGCGTGATCCGCTTTAATGCAGCCGATCCCGAAGTCCGGGCCATTTACGCCGACCTAGCCGCCACCGCCGGCTGGACTAGCCCCGACGTCTCGCCCGAGGCGGCGGCTTCGGTGCTGGCCGACCGGTTCCAAGGCTGGCTGCGCCTGGCCGAGATCCCCGAGACGCTCACGGCCGCCGGCGTGGATGCGGCCAAGATCCCGCTCCTGGCCGAAGAAGCCTCGCGCCAGTGGACCGCCACCTTCAACCCCCGCCCCATCACCGCCCCCGACTTCGAACGCCTCTACCGCGAAGGCCTGTAGACCCCGCCCCGCTTTGCGGTTGGATGAGACAGAAGCGGTCAGAGGATCCGGAGTGGGTTAGGTGAAAAGAGTCGACCACTTTGGTGGGTTAATGTTGAAGGTCGTCTGCTGTGCAAGTTCTGTTAGATAACTTACACGTTGTCTGATATAATATCTCAGATCAAATATCCAAGTAAGCAATTCTGGCGGCTCAAATTAGATTCCTGCTAGCGCAACTATCATGATCTATGACTAGCTATATATTGAGTAATGACTGTAACGCAGTTCTAAGAATCATCCTCGAGCCCGAGGGGGTTTTTACAATCTTGATAAAAACCAAAAAGTTACAGTGACAGTGAAAGGTGATAACCCCGCATTTGAGTGTTGCCATTCTGTCGACAGTGATGGAGTTAATTGCGTTTCATTCTGGCCTGATCGAGGCACGATAGAAATCGATTTAAATGGGAAGAACATCCTTGAGCTTTTGTAAGCGAAAAATTCAGTTGAGGAACCTTTGGTGCGATATAGGGTCATAGACCATTAGAAAAAATTGTTTTCGTCAAACCAAAATATGGCAGTGGGCCAGGTGATCCAACAGGTATCAATATTAAAAATCCGTAGCCAATGACCGACGAAATAATTGTGAAATTGAAGGTCACCAGCGCCAGTCGAACGCCTGAACAGATATCAGATGCGACGGGTATTTTATGTGATCACTCATGGCGAATTGGAGAAAAGCGAAAAAAAACAATTCTCGTCGAAAAGACGAATGGGTGGGTTCTGAACTCAAAAATGGCAAAAAATGCTCCGCTTGAAGCCCATATTGAAGAACTCCTCGGGCGGTTGGTCGTACACGCAGACAGAATTCGAGCGCTGTCAGAACACGAAACGGTAGAGCTTTCCTGTGTTATTTACGCATCAGCTCCGCCCTCGCTGAATTTTAACAAATCAGTCATACAACGAATCTGTCAACTTGGAGCGAGCTTGGATATGGACCTGTTTTTGATGGGTCCTGGAAATGATTGAAGCCATCAAAGATGATCATCCAGATATTACGGTTTCTCGCTATTTTCAGTGGTTTTCACACCGTCACTGACAGTTTTTTTTGGCCCTCCAGAGGCCGCCCGAGGACCTCCCTGATAGGGGCCGATCTCCGAGCGGTCCGTTTGTGCCGACCAGGCTCCGAGGTAGGGACCGATCTCCGAGCGGTCCGGCTCTGCGGCGGTCCATGTCTGCGGACGCGGCGCTTTCGGAGAAATCGCCCTACCTGGGAGGTGTTTGTGTCCGTATAGGAGTCAGTTCTTGTTATTGATATGTGAAGCGGCCAAAGCCACTCGCCC
>CAINWP010000081.1 GCA_903854475.1 uncultured Verrucomicrobiota bacterium | reverse complement strand
TATCCGCCCGAGTGGTTTTTTGATCCGGCGGCCGAGAAGCCAGCCCTAAAGACCATCGCGGTGCCGTACGCCGATACGTGGGGCGCGATGGAGGAGTTGCAGCGGGCCGGCCTGGTGAAGCGGATCGGCGTGTGCAACTTGAACGTCTCGATGTTGCGGGAAGTGCTGAACACGGCCTCCATCCGACCGGCGGTGCATCAGTTCGAGGCGCATCCGTACCTGACCCAAGAGCGTCAGGTGCGCTTTTGTCAGTCCGAGGGCATTGCCGTCACGGCCTTCTCACCGCTGGGCGCGCCGTCGTACTTGCCGTTGGGGATGGCCCGCCCGGAGGAGTCGGTGCTGGTGGATCCGGTGGTCACCGGCCTCGCCGTGGCTCTGGGTCGCACTCCGGCTCAGGTGGTGCTGCGATGGGGGGTCCAGCGTGGGTGCGCGGTTATCCCGAAGGCGCAGGATTTCAATCACCTGCGCGAGAACGCCCAAGTCTTCGACTTTTCGTTGAGTGCGGGGCAGATGCTGGCCATCGATGGGCTGGATCGTCATCGCCGCTTCAATGACCCGGGGTATTTCTGCGAGAAGGCGTTCAACACCTTCTTCCCGATCTTCGACTGAGCCGGAACCCTGGCCTGAGCCTCTTTGTGGCTTTGGCTGGGCTCAGAACAAGCTCGGTTGTTCCGGCAACACCTCGATGCACCGTGGGTCGTCGATGCGGGCTTGGCCGACGATGGGGTTCACCCGGTAGGCGGACCAACCGGTGTCCGGGCTGGGTCTCAGGAGGGTTTGGAGAAGTTCGAGCGGGGACGACGGTTCCAGCCAGAGCGCTGCGGCTTCTCGGTCGAGGCAAGCCGGCATCCGGTCGTGGATGGGCGCGACCACGGAGTTCGGGGCCGTAGTGATGACGGAGAAGGATTCGAGCGGGGTGGCCTTATTGGGCGATGACCACGATTCCCACAGCCCGGCGAACAGCAGGAAGTCGCTGTCGGTTCGTGCGAATCTCCAGGGTTGCTTGGAGCGGCCGAGGACCTGCCACTCGTAAAACCCGTCAGCCACAATGAGACACCGCCGACTTCGAAAGGCGGTCCGGAAGGCGGGCTTGTCGGCCAAGGTTTCGGACCGGGCGTTGATGAGCGAAAATCCGATGGACTCATCGCGGGACCACTCGGGAACGAGTCCCCAGCGCAAGTCGTCGATCACCAAACCTTGGGCGTTCCGGCGGATTACCGGTGCGCGTTGCGTGGGGGCAATATTGTAGCGGGCCGTGCCCTGTCTTCGGACGTGATGGGTTCCCACCGTGACCTCCACGGATTTCTTCGCCAGACTGTACCGACCACACATTTCTTGTACCTTGGTCGGTGCCCCGAGCGGGTCAAGCTCCCCGAAAAGACGGGCAAGTCACGGACTTGTAACCTGACCGACATGGAGCAAACATAAAATCCATGCTAGGATCGGTACGAGTTATGCCAAAAATACTCGTCGTCGACGACGAACCCGATGCCTTGGAGGTCCTGGGCTTCAACCTGAAGAACGCCGGATACGAGGTGACCACGGCGGATGATGGCGATGCGGCATTGAAGAAGGCGCGTCAGCAGTTGCCTGACCTCATCTTGTTGGACCTCATGCTGCCCGAGGTCGATGGCCTAGAGGTGTGTAAATTGCTCCGGCGGGATCCGGCCACCAGTGCCATCCCCATCATCATGGTCACTGCTAAGGCCGGTGAAATCGACCGTGTGGTCGGCCTTGAATTGGGTGCCGACGACTACGTCACCAAGCCCTTCAGCCCGAGGGAATTGATTCTGCGCATTCGCAACTTGCTCAAGCGTCGCAGCGAGACCGAAGAGGAGAAGCCCCAGACGATGCAGTTCGGCGATCTGCTCATCGATATCCCGCGTCATCTCGTGAGTGTTGCTGGTCAACGGGTCGACCTGACGGCCACCGAGTTCAAACTACTCATTGTGCTGGCTCAACGGCGCGGGCGGGTCCAGAGCCGTGAGGCGTTGCTGCGGGATGTCTGGGAATACGACAACCTTATCGACACTCGCACCGTCGACACTCACATGCGGCGTCTGCGCGAGAAGTTGGGTGAAGGCGCTCAGTACTTAGACACGGTTCGTGGTGTCGGATATCGGTTCATGGAAGCCTGATTCGCTGGAAGCCTGGTTCGCCCATGTCGATTTCTCCCTTACTCGCCGCGGTTTTGGGTGCCGGAATCTCAGGTTTAGTCGCTACCCTGTTCATGAGGGGTCGATGCCTTCGGGAAGCCCGTGAGGCGTCCTCGTTGCGCGATCAGCTCGCCCAAGAACGTTCCAGCCGCGCCGAATCGCAGGCGGCCGAAAATGCCCGTCAACAGGCGCTTTTCGAGAACATGCTCGAAGGGGTCTTGCTGTTGGATGCCTCCGGAAGGGTGCAATTTACTAACACCGCGTGCCGCCGTTTTTTTGATCTCGAGGCCGATGTCCGTGGTCGCACCCTTCTCGAGGCTTTCCGCTGCAATGATTTGTCGGCGGTGGCTGCTGAGGCAGGTAAGGCAGGTCGGGTCAATGGCAAGGAATTGGAGTTGGAGGGAGGATCGGAAGCCCGGTTGCTTCAGGTCAACGCGGTCGCTCTTGTTGGGCCCGAGGGGCGGACAGATGGTGTCTTGATGGTGCTGCACGATGCGACGCGACTGCGCCAGTTGGAGCGCACCCGCCGCGAATTCGTGGCCAATGTCAGCCACGAGCTACGCACCCCCCTCTCGCTCATCAAGGGATCGGTGGAAACCTTGCTGGACGGCGCGGTTTCGCAACCGGCCATCGCTTCCAAGTTCCTCGACATCATCGATCGCCATTGTGACCGGTTGACCTACCTGATCGAAGATCTTCTGACATTGTCCCGATTAGAGTCCGGTCAGTTAGCCATCAATTACGACACCGTCCCACTGCGCGGACATGTGACGGAGGTCTTCGACGATTTCCACCGCAAGGCCGAGGACCGCGGTGTTCAGCTCATCAATGATGTGCCCGTCGGATTGCATGCGCGGGCCGACTCCGATCGCCTCGATCAGGTGCTGTCGAACCTCATCGACAACGCCATCAAATACGGTCGCCCCGGAGGCACCGTGCGCATCGAGGGACGCGAGATTCCGGGAAGCGATTTGATCGAAATGGCCGTAGCGGACGACGGTCCGGGGATCCCCACCGAAGCGGCCGAGCGGGTCTTCGAACGGTTCTATCGGGTGGATACGGCTCGCTCTCGCGAACAGGGAGGCACGGGCTTAGGTCTGAGCATCGTCAAGCACATCATCCAGGCCCATGGCGGCGAGGTGCGTCTCGAGACCGCCCCGGCCAGGGGAGCCGCCTTTCGCTTCACCCTTCCCGCCGTGCCGCCTTCAGTGGCGGGCAAATGATCTCGAGCGGGCCTGCATTTCCCATCCCATGGCCGAGGTGTTCTGCGTGACTCCGGGCTGCTTCCCGGGTAGGCCTTGTCACGATATGTCCGATTTGCCCGCCGAGTCGTCACAGCCCCTGGTGTTCGATTGCCATTTGGACCTCTCCATGAATGCCATGGAGTGGAACCGGGACCTCACGCGATCGCTGGAATACATCCGTCGCCGCGAGCAACACCTGCGGGATCAGCCCGATCGTGGCAACGGGATCGTGTGTTTTCCGGAGATGCGCCGGGCTAATATGGGGCTTTGTGTCGCGACCCAAATTGCTCGATCGGTGAACCGGTTCAGCCGCATGCCGGGCTGGAGCAGCGCCTCGCAGGCGTGGGCCCAGACCCAAGGCCAATTGGCGTGGTACCGCGAGATGGAGTCCGTGGGCGAACTGCGATTCATTACTGACCGCGCCGGCCTAGAAGCCCACCTGGCCGATTGGCAACGCCCCTCGACCGAACCGAAGCCTATCGGATACATCCTCAGTCTGGAGGGAGCCGATTCGCTCCATACCCCCGCCCATTTGGAGAGGGCCTACGCCTACGGTCTGCGGGCGGTGGGTCTGACTCATTATGGCCCCGGTCTCTGTGGTGCTGGTACCGATGATGAGGGCCCCTTGAGTGCTCACGGGCGTGAACTCTTAGCCGAGGTGGAGCGACTGGGGTTAATCCTCGACGTCACCCACTTGAGTGATGAGTCCTTCCGGGATGCCTTGGATCGGTTTTCCGGGCCCGTCTGGGCCAGTCATTCCAACTGCCGCGCCCTGGCCGATTGGAATCGTCAGTTCACCGACGACCAAATTCGCGAACTCATTCGTCGCGATGCGGTCATCGGTGTGGCGGTCGATGCGATCATGATGGTCCACGGCTGGCATCACCACCGTTCCAAGCCCGCGGATTTCGATCTCAGCTTGGAGCACCTAGCCAACCACATCGACCACATTTGCCAACTGGCCGGGAACATTCGTCATGTGGGCATCGGCACCGATGCCGACGGCGGGTTCGGCACCGAGCAAATGCCTGCCGACCTGGGGTCCATCGCCGACATTCAGAAGCTGGGGCCCATCTTGGCGCGCCGCGGCTATTCGAAGTCTGACATCGACGGCATTTTCCACGGCAACTTCTTGGCCCTGCTCCGTCGGGTTTGGAAATAGCCTGTTCAGAGTCGGCGCTCTGCAAGCTCCGCCCCGCAGCGGGCTGCAGCGGGATCGGGCCGCAGTGAGCATTGGAACGTCAGCCCCCCAGCCCCCTCGCGCGTTAGCGCGAAAGCGACTCATGTCCCCGCGTTCCCTGCGAACGCAGGACCTATCCCGCGGAGCCCTCCCCGAGGTACCAACCCCGGGCGCCAGCCTCAGAAAGTCTCCTGCAGGTAATATGTTGTAGTGTCCCCTTTTGTGTAAATAGGTGGGACCGACCCCCAGGCGATTCGAGCGGAGGCCCGATACCGCGGAGCCATCGCAACGACAGAAGCAGAGTAGAGAGTGTCCCCTTTTGTGTAAATAGGTGTAACCGACCCCTTTTGAGTTCATCTCGGCGTTGAGTTTCTGGGCGCAAACCGGCTCACTTGTGAGTTCAATGATCCTGCCGCGCATTTCTATCCAGCGTCCCATCCTCGCTTGGATGATGAATCTCGTGCTGGTGCTCTTTGGGTTGATTGGTTTGTCCCGTCTTCCCGTCCGCGAGTTGCCAGACATTGATCCGCCCATCGTCTCCGTGACGACGATCTTCCCCGGGGCCAATGCCCAGGTGGTGGAGACCGAGGTGACCGAGCGTCTTGAGGAGGCCATCAATAATATCGAGGGCATCAAGACCTTGCGCAGTGAAAGTAGGGAGAGTGTCAGCAGTATTTCAGTGGAGTTCGATCTTTCCCGGGATATCGACACCTCAGCTCAAGATGTCCGGGACCGGGTTTCCCGCGTGCGCGGCGCGCTGCCTCGGGATATTCGCGAGCCCATCGTTTCCAAGCAGGATTCCGATGCGCAGCCCATCCTTTGGATCGCTCTGAACAGCGAGCGGTATTCGCCGCTAGAGATGACCACGCTCGCAGAAAAGCAAATCAAGCCCCGCTTCCAAGGGGTCAGCGGCGTGTCCTCTATCACCATCGGTGGCGAGAAACGCTATGCGATGCGGCTGTGGCTCGATTCGGCGCGGATGGCCGCCCGTCGCGTCACGGTATTGGATGTTCAGCAGGCGCTCCGGCAGCAGAACATCGAATTGCCCAGCGGCCGCGTGGAGAACCTGGACCGGGAAATGACCATCCAGACCCGCGGCGAGATGAAGTCGGTCGAGGAGTTCAACAACCTCGTGCTGCGGGCCGAAGGAGCCAACTTAGTGCGGCTCAAGGATGTGGGTCGGGCCGAGGACGGCGTCTCGGATTACCGCACCATCGCCCGCGCCTCCGGCAAACCCTGCATTTTTCTGGGCATCGTCAAGCAAGCCAAGGCCAACACGGTGGATGTGGCTCAATCCATCCGCGCGGAAATGAAGGCGATCCAAACCACTCTGCCCGACGGGGTGCAGATGATGGTCAATTATGACTCGAGCATTTATGTCGAAAAAGCCATCAGCGAGGTGTGGGACACGCTGGCCATCGCCTTCGGTCTGGTAGTGCTCATCATCTTCGTTTTTCTCCGTGATTTGCGGGCGACATTCATCCCGATCGTGGCCATCCCGGTGTCTATCATTGGTACCTTTGCGGTGCTCCACCTCATGGGTTATTCGGTAAACATCCTCACCATGCTCGCGCTGGTGCTGGTCATCGGCATCGTGGTGGACGACGCCATCGTGGTGCTGGAGGCCATTTACCGGCACATCGAAGAGGGAATGAAACCCATGGCGGCAGCCTTCAAGGCCATGGACGAAATCAGCTTCGCGGTCATCGCTATCACCCTGTCGCTGGTGGCGGTCTTCACACCGCTGGCCTTCCAGAAAAG
>CAINWP010000080.1 GCA_903854475.1 uncultured Verrucomicrobiota bacterium | reverse complement strand
GGCAGTGGTCCTGCGGACGGCTTGGGTGAAGGGTTGGCGAAGGTGTTGGAGAATGCTCTCGGCAATGAGTGAGGCTGCCTCAGGGCGATCAAGCTCGACCAAAGCCCGCTGCATAGAGGTCCGCAAAGCGGTGTTGTGCAACAGGGTCAGGATCTCTGATTGGAGTCGTTCTGGATCGGGGTTGGATTGGGAAAGCAACACGGCCGCTCCGCATCGGACCAACGCGGTGGCATTGTGGAACTGGTGATTGTCTTGGGACGTCGGAAGAGGGATCAGGATTGACGGAATCTGCAGGGCCGCCAACTCGGCCAGCGATGAAGCCCCGGCGCGACTAATCACAGCGTCGGCCGCGGCCAGGGCCAAGTGCATTTCCTGGAGGAACGGCCGAACCATCGATCGCCGACCCAGCGGGTGATGGGCCGCTGCGACGGTCGCTTCATCGGGTGTTCCCGAGAGGTGGATAAATTGAAGGTCAGGAGCGGCGGTTGCCAATCCTGGTAGGGTGGCACAAACCCACTGATTGAGGCCGCGGGCTCCCTGACTGCCGCCGGTGATGAGGAGTACGGGTTTGTCTGGGTCGAGACCGAGGCACGCCTTGGCTGAGCGAGGGTCGTGATGATGACGTAACTGGGAGATGTTCTCGCGAATGGGAGTGCCCGTGCAGGTCACGCGGGTGTATCTCAGGCGGGCGACGGTCTCATCGAAACCGGTGAAGGCCTCGCGGGTCCAGGGGGCCATCAGCCGGTTGGCTCGTCCGGGGATGGTGTTGGATTCATGGAGGAAGGTCGCTGCGCCCAATTGACGCCCTGCCAGCATCGGTGGCGCGGCCGTGAAGCCGCCCATTCCGAGAATGGCGTCTGGCGGTCGCTGAAAAAGTGTGCGGTTGGAGAATTGTCGCCGGGCGGATTGCCAAGCGCGGGCGAATCCTAAGAGGAACGCTCCGTAGTTGCGGCCCTGTAGGCCCACCCCGGGTAGTGTCGCTATTTGGATGCCGGTTAATCCTCGGACAGCCGCCTGATCGACCTCTTTGGGCGAAATTAGCAGCGTGACCCCGGCCCCGCGAGCCCCCAACTCCCGGCCGACTGCCATCCCCGGAAACAGGTGTCCACCGGTTCCTCCGCAGGCGATGGCGACGTGGGTGTTAGCGACGTGGGTGTTGGAGCCAGGGTTGAATCTCATTGGGCAGGCAGGGATTCCAGTTCTGAGATTTCGAATGGATTGCTTCCGCTGGGGCGAGGCGCCTGGGACGTCTCCGGTGCCCGGCGGGCGATGGAGAGCAGGAGTCCTACGAGCGCCAGCATGCTGACCGCGCTGGAACCTCCCCGGCTGACGAAGGGCAGTGGCATGCCCTTGTTGATCATTGAGTTGGTCACCACTGCGATGTTGATCATCGCCTGGCAGGCGATAAGGAAACCGATGCCGCCGGCCAGCAGTTTTCCTTCTACGTCTGCTGCTCGTGATGCGATTCGCGCCGAGCAGAGCAGGATGACGACGAAGGCGATGAGCACGCCCAGCGTGAAGAAAAGGCCCAACTCTTCACCGATGACCGGAAGAATGAAGTCGGTGTGCTGTTCTGGGATGGTTAGTTTGATCACTCCGGATCCCAGCCCGACGCCCTCTAGCCCGCCCTCCCGCAGAGCCGCCAGCGACTTGAGAGCCTGGGAACCCGTGGTCTGAGGGAACAGTTCCGGATGCAGGAACGCATCCATTCGGTCCCGGACCATTTTGCTGGAATTGTAGAAGTGGAATAACAGTCCGGCCCCGAGGAGGGTCGGAATGATGGCGTATCGCTTGCGCATACCGCTGAGGAGCAAGACCACCACGGTGACCATGCCGAAGAGAATCATGGTTCCGCGGTCCGGTTGTTTGTACAGCAATCCGAGGAACGGCGAGATGACCAGGCCCGGGAGAATAAAGCCCCATAGAAGGGTAGAAAACGTACCACCGAAACGCATGCGTGGCCCGAACCGGGCCCCCCAAGCTGCTAAGGTCAGCAGCAAGGGTATCTTGGCGAACTCCGCCGGTTGGATGCCAAAAATCCAACGCTGGGCCCCATTGCGGTAGGTGCCAGCGGGCGAGAGAACCATCGCTAAAATCACGATAGCAGCCGCATAAAACAACCAGTGATGCTTAACCCAGATGCGGTAGTCCTTTCGCCATAGCAAGCACATGACGGCCGCCCCTGCGACGATGGCCACCGCCTGGGTTGTGACGAGGTTTAAGAACCGGGACTCCATCATGAGGGCGCTGGCCAGCATGGTGAAGCTCAAGGCCAGCAACAGGCTAACGGTCAGCAGCAACAGGATGGAGGTGGAACGCATGGCGGAAGGAGCTCAAGTGGGGTCGGGACGTCCAGCAGCGGGCCGGACGTCCCTTCGGTGGACCGATTTAGCGGCCTGTGCCGGGCGTCGGCAGGGTTGCCGGAAAGGGCGCGGTGGGCTCGGGAACGGTCAGGGTCTTCGCAGCTGGTTCATCAGTCTCAGCGGCCGCACCCTTGCCGGGAATCTTGAGTTTTTGACCGACGTTGATCTTGTCGCTGGTCAAGCGGTTGGCGGCGCGGACTGCTTTAGCGGTGGTTCCGTGCTTCTTGGCGATCTTGCTGAGGGTGTCGCCTCCTTTGACCGTATACGATGAGGTCGCGCCCGCCGTATCGGGTTCGTGGCTTGAGATCGCTTTCGCAGGGGTGGGTTCTTTGGTGGTTGCGGCGGCCGCGGCGGATGCGCTGGCAGCAGGAATCTGGATCGTCTGGCCCACCTTCAGCTTCCCTAGGTCGACGCTCGGGTTGGCATCCTTGAGGGCCTTCAGGGAGACCCCGTGGGTCTTGGCGATATTGTAGGCGATGTCGCCGCTCTTAATCTTGTACTCGGAGCCGGCGCCGGTGGTGTCGTGGGTCGCAGCGCCGCTTGGAGCGACGGTGCTGAGCTCCGGGGGCGCGATGGGTTGTACCGGCGGGTTGGTGTTAGCTGTAAGGTTGCCCGGGAATGTGACGGCGCCTCCCGAAGGAATGGCCGCCGTGTTGGTGTCTGTACCGTGGGGTTGAACAAGGCCGATGGGTTCGTTACCCCCGGTTCCGGGTTGCACGGCTAGTTCAATTTGGTTGGTGGCAGCAGGAGGCTCCGTGTTGTTGACGGAACTTTCCTTGTTGCAGCCGTTGAGCAGCACCACCAGGAACACCGCCACATGGGCGCTAAAAATGAAGGCGGCGATGCTGAAGGTGGATTTGCTCTTGGCAGCCTGTTCCAGTTTGGAGCCAGGAAGCAGCGGGGAATTGGGGGTGCTCATGGGGTTAGGCGGATAGACGGTACGTCGGGGGTCGAGGATTGAGTTTTGTCGGATCCGTACCGAACCGGGTCCTCCACCCGGGTCGAGACGAAAGTGAGTGCGGTCGCGATTGAAAGGACCTGGGAAGAGTGAAAGGAACGGTGATGCTCACCGCTTCCGTAATAGGGAAATGGTTCAGGTTGGCCAGGACTTGTGGGCGCGTCTGACGGGATGCTAGATGAGTCTGGGTTTGCACGGAACGCCGCGGCGATGCGGGTCCGGGGCCTGATGAGGCCGCCGTGTACCGCTGATGACGCTCTAATTAAACAATCGAAACCAGTGCGATCAAGGAACATCCGGTTCGAGATGAAGATCGGTGATCCGGTGGGGTTGAAAAGACCGGCGTGGATGAGGGTTGATGCGTGGACACTCATCGGATCTTGAGGGTGCTCAGCGCCAACACAGCGCACAGAATTCCAGCAATGTAAAAGCGGGTAACAATCTTCGATTCCTTCCATCCCTGCTTCTGAAAATGGTGGTGGAGGGGGGCCATCCGAAAGATGCGTCGGCCTTCTCCATACTTGTGACGGGTGTATTTGAACCACCCCACTTGCAGCATCACGCTGAGCGCTTCGGCCACAAAAACTCCGCCGGCGATGAGGAGCACCAGCGGTTGGTGTATCAGGACGGCCATGATGCCCAGTGCACCGCCTAGAGCCAGCGATCCAGTGTCGCCCATGAAGACCTCGGCGGGGTGACAGTTAAACCATAGGAAACCGAGGGAAGCACCGATGAAGGCCGCGCAAACCACCGTCAGTTCGCTGGCGCCCCGAACGTGCGGAATCTGAAGGTAAGTGGCCAACTTCACGTTGTCAGACAGGTAGGTCAGGATCAGCATGACCATGGCCACGATGAGGGTGCAACCGATGGCTAACCCATCCATGCCATCGGTCAGGTTCACCGCGTTGGAACTGCCAATGATGGTCAGTGCGATTAGCGGGATTCCAATCCAGGGGACGGATCGGAGGATGGGGTCCTTAAAGAACGGGATCTGGATGTCTGCTACGAGAGTGCGGGTGGAGGGGAGTTGCCAAAGATAGCCCCCGACCACCAGTGCGAGCACGATTTGAACGACCCATTTTACCCGGGATTGGGCACCGGCTGCGTTTTGACGCGACACCTTTAGCCAATCGTCATAAAACCCCAAAAAAGCCAACACCATCAGCGAAAGCATGGTCAGTAGCACCAATGTGTTGGGTCGGGCCCAAAGAAACACGGAGATGTCCAAGACCAGCAGGATTAAAACACCACCCATGGTGGGTGTTCCGCGCTTGGCCAAGTCGGCCGCCGCCGCCGTGGCATCGCTGGGATTGCGCACATCCTTGGGCTGGTAGTCTTGACGGAACTTAAGGTTCCGAAGCCCTTCGATCACCCGCGGGCCAAGAAGCCAACTCAGCAGCAGAGCAGTGATGGCCGCGCCCGCGCTGCGGAAGGTGACGTACTTGAACACCGTCCAGGGAACCACCGGGAATAATTCTGAGAGCTTGTAGAGCATACCGGGTTAGTGGTTTTCGATGCGTTCGTCTTTGAGTGCCTCGAAAAGCCTTTCTAGTCGGCTGCTGCGAGAAGCCTTGGCTAAGATACAGTCTCCCGGTTGAAGGAGTGGGCGGAGCGCGAGGACAGCCTGTTCCACTTCGGGAAAGGCGAGGACTTGACGCAGGCCGCTGGCGCCGTCTGCGGTGTGGCCGGCCGAGTGGCCGATACAGACTAGCAGGTCGATACCCAAACGATGAGCGGCCGCTCCGACTTCCCGGTGCGCTTCGGCGGTGTGCTCGCCGAGTTCAGCCATGTCGCCCAGCACGGCCACACGGCGTCCGGTGCAGGGCAGTTCGGAGAGGGTTTGTAGCGAAGCTAATGTGGAGTCGGCGTTGGCGTTGTAGGTATCGTCTAGCCAGCGGATCCCTCGCTGCTCTGAGCATTGGAGACGTTGTTTAGCTCCGGAAAAGCACGACAAGGCTTTCCGCGCCGCTTCGGGTTGGACCCGCAGTTCGGCGGCGGCCGCCAAGGCTAAAATGGCATTAGAGACCATGTGCCGGCCAGGCACCGCGATCTCGAATACGCCGCACCACTCGGGCTCCGGGGCGGTGACCTCGAAGCGGGTTGAATTCCAGCCGTTGTCTAGGATTCGGGCTCGCCAATTGTTCCCGGCATTGAATCCGGTGCGCACCACTCGGGCCGAAGTGCGAGAGGCTAGCGGTCGGGCTGCGTCGCAGTCTCCGTTAAGAAATAGAACGCCGTCGGTTGGCAAGCCCTCGCCGAGGGCGCTCTCTTCGGCGATGACCCCATCGATGTCACCGAAGTGCTCCAGGTGTTCCCGCCCAATCTGCGGTACCACACCGTAGCGTGGGGCGATCAGGCGCACCAATGGAGCCAGTTCACCCGGATGATTGGTGCCCGCCTCCAGGACAGCAGCCCGATGAGACCCATCTAGCTCCAGAAGGCTCAAGGGGACCCCAATGTCATTATTGAAACTGGCCTGGGACCGGAGGGTGGGAAAGGTTGTTTCGAGCAGGGCTGCAAGCAGTTCCTTGGTGGTGGTCTTACCGTTGGATCCGGCCACGCAGAACACGGGCAGTGAGAAGCCGTTTCGGTAGGCTGCGGCGATGTGTCTCAGGGCCTCGCGTGTGTTTGGTGCGCTGACGGCCGGTATTCCTTTCGGAACGTCCGTGAGTCGATTTTGGGAGACCACGACGGCCGAAACTTTTTCGAGCCCGGGATCTTTGAGGAAATCGTGCCCGTCAAATCGTTCGCCGCACAAGGCTAGGAACACATTGCCAGCCCGAAGGCGACGCGAGTCGGTACAAACCCCGGAAACCCTAACACAGCCGGTATCGTGGGGATGCAAGGTCCCCTTGGATGCTTCAGCGATGAATTGGAGTGTCACCGGTTCCATTATTGCAGTGCGTAGCTCGCATTCACTACTGCGGTGACAGTCTTTTCTCGGGAGGTGGTGTCGTTCATTCCGTCCCAGGTGTTCTGGGTCGAATACAGCGGGGTCACTTGGAAAACGCCCATTTTGGCAGAGCGCATCCGGGCGATCGATCGTCCGCCTTGGGAGACGATTTGCTCGGCTCGGGCGCGGGCATCGCGGGCTGCATCGGCCAACATTTCAATTTTGGCTTCACCGGCCTTGGTCCAAATGAATTCCGGAGTAGATGAGGCGAATTCAATGCCTTGATTGACCAGTTCAGATGTCTGGGCATCCATGCTCAGGACGGCATCGATGTCACCGGAGCGGACCTCAATGGTGCGGCTGAGGCGGAATCGGGTCGTGGGACTTTCAGTCTCGCTGTCAGCCTCGCTGGTTTGTTTGCTGGAGCGGACTTGGATGCGCTGGATGGCGACCGGATGGAACTGGGCGTTGGTGACGCCCTGGGCGGTGAGGAACTTGCGTGTGAAGCTCTCGTGTTGACTGAGGACTCCTTGCGAGGCCAGAAGAGTGGGGCTTTCGACGGTGAGAGAACCACGCCAGACGACCAAGTCAGAACTCACGTTGCGACGGGCCGATCCGGTGACGGATATCGATTCGGCATCGGCCACTTTAAGCCAGGTCCGTGTCAGGAGTGTGGTAGAAATGATGAGGCCTGAGGCCAGAAACAGGCCGGCCAAGACGCCGAGAAGATGAGGTTTTGGTAGGGATGTCATAGTGAATCTCCCACCCAGCCGCGCCCAGCCAATGCATCCCGAGCATGCAGTCGGTCGTCCCAGGGGATGACGGCACTGCCCAGCTCTTGAAAAGGTCGACTTCCCTTGCCCGCGATGAGCACCAGGTCGTCCGATTTGGCCCGACGGACAGCGGTTGCGATGGCGGTGTGACGGTCAGGTTCTTCGAGAGCTCCACCACCGAGACCCGCTTGGAGGTCTCTCAGGATGGAGGCAACCGGCACATGACGTGGATTGTCGCTGGTGAAGATCACTTCGTCCGCCGCCGCTGCTGCTGCCCCCAAGGCTCGTCGTTCTTGAGGGGTTGAACTGCCGTGGATGCCGGTTACGAGCACGATGCGACGCCCGGACAGTGTGCGAGCCTCGGCCAGGAGTTCGGCCAGATCGGCGGCGCAGCAGGCTCGGTCCACGAAGACGCCATACGGTTGTCCGGCGTGGACAGGTTCGAGAAGCCCGGTCGGGGGGTCCAGAGAGGGGAGCGTGGCGAGGGTCCGTGTTGGGCAGCAGCCCGCATGGATGACTCGGTTGAGCGCTAGATCAAGAGCCAGGAGATTCGAACCCCCAACCAGTGGCAGGTGTGCGGTCCTTGTGGTGCCGTCGTGGGAGAATACCTGCAGGCGGCTGCCGCGCCAATGCAGCGCCTGTGCATGAATCCAGGCGCGTGGAGAGGTCGGTGGCTTGAGGTGCGACCGCGGTGAAATGCCAGCGAGCAGTTCTCGAATTTCGGAGTCTTCTTCAATGATCAGGCAGTCTCCACCCGATCGGACATGGGTAGCTAAGAGGCGCTCCCATTCGGAGGCTTCGCTGATCTTGGGTCGTTGAGGGAAGAGTCGGCCCGCCATGAACCCTCCTTCTGGAGTGAGCAGGGCCGGTCGACGCCCCACCCCGCTAAGTAAGGCGTGGACGAAAGAGGCGGTGGCCGCTGAGACTCGTCCCTCACAGGCGATCTTGCATAAATCCAGACGCTGCAGGGGATGGTCCTGGACAGAAATCTGAAGCGGTTCTGAAAGGGATTGCGGCGAGGCAACATTCCGGGACGGGCTGGATCGGCGAAACCGCGTCGTCTCGCTGGTGCCGAGGGCCGGGTGCCTCGGCCGACACACCACGGGGGCCGTATCCTCGGTCAAAGACGCGGGCGCAGTCTGGAGCATGAGTTCAGCGGTCAGCATGGTCAGTGACGCGGGAGGGGGGGCGATCGGTGGCCGCTTCATGGGCTGCCAGGACGGGTGACGGAGGAATTGTCAGATAGCTTGCAGCCTCGCGGGCGATCTCCTTGAAGACCGGTACACAGGCGGCTCCATAGGCGGCTCGACCGTCCGACCCGGTGGGTTCGTCGGCGCAGACCAGCAGGCAGATCTGAGGGTTCTCAGCGGGAAGGAATCCAACAAAGGTGCTGAAATGGGCGGTGACGCCGGCAGCCATGTGGGCCTGGGTCATCTTGTTGGCCGTGCCAGTCTTGCCGGCGACGGTATACTCACTGAGGGCGGCATCCTTGCCTGTACCTTTGGAGCTCACTACTGCCGTCAGGAGTTGTACCAGTTGCTTGGCTGTGTCGGAGCGTACCACCCTGCCGACCTGACGCGGGGCAAGATTGCGAATGACGCTTCCCGAGGGACTCTCCACGGACTTTACCAGCATGGGTTCCATGAGGATGCCGTCGTTGGCCACGGCAGCATAGGCCATGGTGATCTGAAGTGGTGTCGCGTAGATGCCGTAACCGTAAGAAAGGATGAGCTGAGTGCCGAGGCCGTCCCAGGCCGGGATTCGCGTGTTGGGCTCTCCTCCGCAGAGGATACCGGTCCGTCGGGTGAATCCGTAGGCCTCAGCGTACTTGACCAACGCAGTGGCTCGCGGCGGCGCAGCAGAATCCCAAAGGGCGTATCCGAGCTTGGCTGCGCCGACATTGGAGGATGCGGCGAAGGCTTCTTCCAGGGTGACCGTGTGCAGCTTGTGGCCACGCGCATCAGCGATGGGTTTCTTGCGTCCAGCAGGGGGGCGCCAGGATCCGCCCTCGCAGTCGATCAGAGAGCTGGGGGAGAGGTTTCGACCGGGAAGGGATTCGAGGGCGGCCGAGTAGGTGACTAGCTTGAAAGTAGATCCAGGCTCGACCAATTCAGACACGGCATGGTTGCGATGCTGGGGTTTGCTTGGTCCGCTGGCCTGTGTCGGTAAGCCAGGTTGTCGCGCCGGTGAGTAGTCTGGGTCCGTGGCGTTGGCCAGGGCCAGAATCTCACCGGTCGATGGGCGCACCAAGATGGCCGACATCCAGTTGGGCTTCAGCTTGGCCATCCCTTGGCGCAACGCGTTCTCAGCGACGTATTGGAGATTGGCGTCGATGGTCAGTCGGACATTCGCACCCGGTTGCGGAGCTAGGTCCAGTTCTCGGGTACCAGCCAATTCACGGCCTTTGCCTCGTCGAATAATCGCCTGACCAGCAACCCCCTGGAGCTCATCGTTGAACTGCCGCTCGATGCCGTCGGCGCCATGGATCTCGGGGGGCAATTCTCGGGTGCGGACGCGAATGCGGTTGGTGGCTGTCCGGTATTCCACAATCGGGATTACCCCGTTGGTCGTGGTGCCTAAGATAGGTAAGGCGAGTTCGCCGTGCGGCATCACGCGCCGTTCCATAATTTCGGCAGTGATTCCGTTTTCGCGAACCTCCCTCAATTGCGGTTGGATCCGCTTCATCGCTAGGTTGATTTCCCGGTTGTCCCGGGCGATCTCCTTGCGAACGCGATAGCGTCTCGGTAAGTCCCACCAAGCGATGGGAGGACTGTTGGTTCGTCGATGGGCCACTGCGGCCGAAGCTGCCAGCAGTTGGCGTTCCTCTGGAGACCGGAACACCTTCAAATTGGTGTGGATCCGGGTCCAGTCCACAAAAGACAGGTTGGAGGCCACCAGAACACTTTGGTTGGTGTGCAGCACCTGCACCCATTGGGTAGCGACCAGACCCGCGGAGTTGGTGCTGGCATCGGCTTTCCAGCGCAGTTCGGCTCGGATGCTGAGGCGGTCCTCGAGGACTGTCGCCGGAATGGACAGCAGCGGTGAGAGCAGGGCGGCCAAGTGTGTGGCTTGGTTGCTGATCACCACCGGGTTGGCGCGAAGGTTGTAGGTGAACTGTGAATACGTCAGGCGCTCACCGCGACGATCGAGCAACTCACCACGGGGTGCCGGAATGTAAGTGGTGCGGGCGGGAGAGGCGCCCAGGGTGTAGCGGGGGGAATCGGGACGAACGCCCTGAATGTACACCAATCTTCCGGCCAACCCAATGAACACGACACAGAACAGGACGGTCAGTCCGGTCAATGTCTTGTCGGGGGTGGACGGGTTGTTCATGCGGTGGATTCAGCGTGGGATGGCTACGGCTAACGGGGGCGCAGGCGCGGTGGGATGGGTGGTGTTGCGGGTTAGTTCCGAATTAGGGGAGATGCCTGGGGACTGGTTGGTCACGTGGATGACTTGGCGGTAGGCGATGTTGGTGAGTCCCAGTCGGAGCTCTTGAATGCGGCGGATGAGTGCGGGTCGGGTGAGGAGTTTTTCGATTTCCTGCTGATCCCGCCCGATGGAGCGCTCTAAGACGGTACATTGGGTGCGGATCTGACTAATTTGGTCTTGAAGCCGCTGATGGGCGCGGCTTTGGAGAATCCACAGGAACCCCAATGTCCCGATAAGTGCAGAACCCAGGAGGGCTCGCACAATCGTACCTAGCCGGATTTCGGAACGGTTTTTGGTGCTCATGGTTCCGGAAGACGTTCTAGCACTCGCAGTCGCGCACTGCGGGCCCGGGGGTTGGTACTTAGTTCCGATTCTGAGGCCACGATTCCTTTTCGGGCCAACTCTCGGCCGCGGGGACGCCGCGAGTGCCGGAAATCCGGGTGGTCCTCAGGGCCTTCAAAGTCATAGTCCCGGGCTTCGCGCCGCATGAACTCCTTAACCAAGCGATCTTCTAGGGATTGGAAGCTAATTACCGCCAATCGGCCACCGGGAGCTAAGAGTCGGAATGCGCGCTCCAAGCCATTCTGGACCGCGGTCAACTCATCATTGGTGGCAATTCTCAATGCCTGAAAGCAGCGGGTGGCTGGGTGGGTGGGTGCTCCCCGTCGGGGACAGATCCGCTCGATGAATTGGGCGAGTTGGCTGGTGCTGGTGAAGGGTCGATTGCGGCGCTCGGTTTCGATGGCTCGGGCGATTTTTCGGGAGTGCCGCTCATCGCCCAGTTTCCAGAAAACATCCGCCAATTCGCTGGCTGGGAGCGTGTTCACGAGGTCTGCCGCGGTGGGGCTGGCTTCGCTCTGATCCATGCGCATGTCCAGAGGCCCGTCTTTCTGGAAGGAAAACCCGCGCTCGGGAGTGTCGAGTTGATGGGAACTCACACCGAGATCGAGCAGGATCCCGTCGAGCGATTTGGGGGCGATCCACCGGTCTGCCTCGGTGAAATTACCCTGATGGGTCTCCAGTCGCTCGGTGTAGGGCTTGAGTTGTTCACGGGCGGCGGAAAGGGCCTCGGCGTCCCGGTCGCAACCGTAGAGAAAACCATCCGGTGAGCTAACCTCTAGAATTGCCGCGGCATGGCCGCCACCACCCAGGGTACCATCCAGGTAACGGCCTTGTCCCTTGGGCTGGAGTGCGCTCACTACTTCTGAGAGTAGAACAGGTTGGTGGGAAAATGAGGGCACGCGGCATCAAGCATTCAGTCCCGCGCAACCAGGCGACTGGTCTCCGGTGCCCGGTTTCGCAGGCGGTTGACGGCCAGTTCAGGATCGTGGGTTCCGCCGGCTCCGGGCGGGCGGGTCTCGTGCAGGAGACGAGTTTCTCGACGGCGGCGCACCAGTTCCACGTCGTCCTCGATGAGGTCGTTGCGCATAGGTGTCACGGCAGGCAGTTGGAGCTCTCCTTGAATGAGATTTCGGTTCGGTGTTCGCCGATTCTCAAAGGAGAAAAAGCGGCGAACGAGTGTCTCCGGTAGTGCTTTGACGGAGCCGAGTGGGACGCCCCCCAAGCCAGAGGTTTGTTGAAGGGAGGAGAGCGGTTCGCGTTGGCCCGAAGAAAACCAGGATCGCGGGTTGAGCAGTGCCAACAGCTTCATGTCTTTTGGGGATTCTGGACCTTTTTGATGAGCCGTTCAGAGAGGCGTGCCATCTGATAGGATTCAGGGTTCCACATCTCGAATCGATCGATGCATCCGACGAAAAGAACGTCCTCGGTCAGGCCTGCGGCTCCGCGCATTTCTTTGGGCAAACAAATCCGCCCGGCGCTGTCGAGTTCTAGTTCGATGATCCGATCCACATAGTCGTGCCTCTCGGCGAGTCTCAGCGGGTCAGTGAAGTCACCCTGGCAGATGGGGTTGCTGAAGCGCTCGAATTGTTCGACCGGCAGCACCATCACGAACTCTGCCTCCGACGGGTGTCGGATCATCACCGCCATAAGGGACAAACTGGAGGGATCTTCAGGTCGCCATTTGGCTGGCAATGGAACCCGGCCTTGAGAATCGAGCTTGTGGTCGTAGCGCCAGGTGAAACGGGGACGCTGGGACGCTGGAGTTGCTCCAGTCCTAGCGGCTCCGATTTCTGTGATGGCACCTGCGGCGGTCATTTGAGCGTGTGAGGGCTTACCCCTCGTCCCGAATCGTCACAAACTACTGAATCCTGTGGACGGCTACTTCTTACAGCAAATGCCTCCCTTTTTGCAACTAACTCGTTGCTTTTTCTTACTAGTTCTTATGAACAAGTTGTACACAATTGGGATTTAGTCTGAAATGCCAATGAATACCGTTAACATTTAAGACATGTTGAGATCGACATTCAGGGTTGTTTCCCTTTTCCTCCCTGTGTGCGTGTAGCGGATTTTGATTTCGACCTGCCATCCGATCGCATTGCCCAATCTCCACCTGCGGAGCGGGACGGGTCTCGTCTGATGGTGTTAGATCGTCATTCAGGAGGGTTTGAGCACCAGAAGTTCTCCGATATCGTTAAACTTTTGCGAGAAGGCGATGTGTTGGTGATGAATGATTCTCGGGTTATTCCCGCCCGCTTGCTGGGGATGAAACTCGAGTCACCGGGTCGAGTAGAACTCTTGTTGCTCGAGGAGGCCGAGCCGGGTTTTTGGTGGTCCATGGTCCGCCCCGGAAAACGAGTCCGACCGGGCATGCGCCTGCAATTCGGTGAACCCGGGACGGGCCAACTGGTGTGCGAGGTCATCGACAAGAATCTCGACGGGCACATCTTGGTACGGTGGGAGCAACCGGAATTCTTTTGGGAACGGCTCTCCAAGATCGGTCAAATTCCATTACCTCCCTACATTGAGAGAGGCGAACAAGGCGCCAGCGAGTTGGATGCCGTTCGGTATCAGACCGTCTACGGTCGTGCTGAGGGATCTGTGGCCGCTCCGACGGCCGGCCTGCATTTTACGGAGGGAATTCTTCGTTCTCTTGAGGCCAAGGGGGTTCGTCTGTGCTACGTGACATTGCACGTTGGGGTCGGAACTTTCCTTCCGGTCAAGGCTGAGTCGCTTTCCGAGCACACCATGCACGAAGAACGGTTTTTTTTGGGTATAGAAACCGCTCAAGATATCAATGCTGCCCGAGCGTCGGGGAGGCGTGTCATCGCTGTGGGGACCACCAGCATGCGCGTTTTGGAGACCGTGGCTGCCCAGACCGAAGGTCCCATCCAACCGTGTACCGGTCGGACCCGCATTTTTATTCACCCCCCCTATCGGTTCCGCATAGTTAACGGGCTTCTGACGAACTTCCATCTGCCCCGAAGCACCTTACTGATGCTGGTCAGCGCCTTTGCCGATCCGGGGGGACTTGGGGGGTGCGAACGCGTTCAGTTGGCTTACGCGGAGGCTATTCGTGAGCACTATCGGTTCTTTAGTTATGGCGACGCCATGTTCCTCCATTAAATCGCATCCTGGTTTGCCAGAAGCCGGGCAGCGACCCTACGTCGTCATTAACATGGCCATGACGGCCGATGGCAAGGTCGCTACCGCCGGCCGCGAAGTGACCACTTTTGGGAGCCCTCACGACAAAAAAGCCCTCTATGCCCTTCGGGCTACTGCCGACGCCCTCGTGTGCGGAGCGCGAACCGTCGAAGAAACCGGAGCGACTTTGGGGACAGGCTCCTCGGAACATAAGGCGACCCGGCGGCGAGCAGGGTTGGCTCCCGAGCCCGTCCGAGTGGTGGTGAGTGGCTCCGGCTCTCTTTCCTCTGAGGCAGAACTGTGGAAGCGTCCAGGGGCTCCAATCGTCATTTTCAGTGCTGGAAACGCTTCAAAACCCAATCTGCAACGATTGCGTGATCTCGGAGCGGAGGTTTGGAGTTCGCCCGGCAGTCAGGTCGATTTTCCGGCCGCCTTGGCCTGGTTGGCCGGGCGCCATGGAATTCGTCGCTTGGTTGCGGAAGGCGGGGGACGGGTGAATGCCACCCTTTTGGCCGCAGACTGTGTCGATGAGATTCGACTCACCTGGGTACCTCGGATCTTTGGAGGACAGGCGGCCCCCACGATCGCAGACGGCCCGTTGGCGGCCTGCCTGGCCGATGCCGTGCGCTTCCGGTTGGTCCGCGTGAGGACGGTGGGTGATGAGCGCTTCTTGCAGTATGTCCGTGCCGACCGCGGCGTTATTTCGCACCCTGCCGAATCCACTCTTCCACCTGTTTGAGAGACTTCTCGGGAATCCGATGAGCTTCTGGCTTGGGAATGTCTTCATCCTTCCCGGCGAGGATGGTCAGGAGTGAGGACTTGCGGAGATCGCCGGGCACAACGACCCGGCCGTAGGATTTGCCCCCAGCGAGCAACCGTTCGAGTGAATCCACCGAGAACCCGCCCTCGGCGGTTGCGCCGGAATGGCATTTGGCACAGGAAGCAACCAAGAGTTTCTGAATATCGGGTTCAAAGCGAACCGGCTGGATCACTTCGGCGATGGGGCCATCGGGCCAAACGGCTCCTTGATCAATCCACGCCCGAAGCATGCCAATTTGCTGAGCGGTGAGGGGGTCACTCTCACCGGGTTTGCCTCCGGGTGGAGGCATGAGCATTTCATCGATCAATCCCGCGGCCATGAGGATGATCGCACTGTTTGCGCTGTGACCGGCTTCAATGGCAGGGCCATGGTCGCCGCTCACTTTGAAGGCCCCTTCCCGGGTATCCATACGGTATTTCCCTTTCTGCTTTTCGGGGCCGTGGCACTTGAAACACGTCGCCTTGAATAGCGGATAAACCTCCGTTTTGAAGTCCACCGGTCGTTTCAGGGCGGGTGGCAGTTTGGCCAACTGGGCCGGAGGGATTGGAACTTGCGCCAAGAGGGGGAGCGCCAAGAGCACCGACCACAGCGCCGCCCCACTGGGAAGGGAGTTCAACCTCGGGATCATGGACTGAAGCTTAAAGACCGATTGTGAACGAGGGAAGCGCGGGCTGTAGGTGCCATTACGCAACGGTCATCCGCCGCGCAGCCAGAATGCCAGGGCGGGAATCCAGACCAGCGCCGGCAACAAATTGGCTAGAGCGGCTCTACGCACACCGGCGATAGCTGGGGCGCTGCAAAGAATCAGCAGGCTGCAAGCCGTCATGAGTGCATCGGAAACGCCCTGGGCTTGGAGCCAACTGGCCAAGGCTGCCGCGCCCGCCGTCCAGCAGGTCTGCCAGAGAAGGATGACCCCCAGCATCACAAGGGGCAGGCTCCACCGGATTGGGGACAGGCTCCGAACCCACGCGTGGAGAGCGACCGCGTCCAATACTGACTTCAAGGCCAGTCCGACCCACCGATGTTCCAGTCCGTCCTGGACGGCGGCGGGGATGAGCAATGGGTTGAGTGCCAGAAGAGCCCCGATGGACAACGCTCCCGGCACATCGGTGGGTGTTCCGGTAGGCTTGGGCAGATGACCCGAAAGGTTCCTCCCCCAGGCGTCCAGGCCCCGCTGCAGGCCCAAAATTCGGCCGGTGAGGTTGCCCAACAACAGGCCGAAGAGCGCAATGCCCAAATAGCGGATCGCGCCGGATAGTGAGGAGGGCAGGGCATGGATGATCCCGGTCACACCGATGAGTGCCGCCAAACCAGCGGCTCCCCAGCGGAATCGTCCCAAATCGAGAGGCTTATTCTCTGTGCCCAGGGGGCGGCGAACCCATAGAAGCACTCCGACCCCGGCAACTGCATTAATCCAAGTGCCCAACACTGCCCAACAGGCTCTCTAGAAATGATTGAATCCGCAACCCGTCTGCAAAGTGGTGAATTTGAGGAATCGACGGATTCTTGCGAAATCCACTTGCCCCCGGTTTACAAATGGTTTTCTTAGCCGGCTCTCGGAGATCGCGCGGAGTTAAAGAGTAAGACTCAGTGCGACCAGAGACTCTTTCTAGAATTCATGAACTCGGCTTCTCGTCCTCCAGGTCCCCCGCGATCCCTTGGTTCCAAGGCGCTGGTCCCGGTCCATTTCATCTGCCTGGCTCCCCAGGCCCAGAAAGTAGCCGTTGTGGGGGAATTTAACGCCTGGAAACCGGATTCCAATCCGATGACTCAAGCCTTTGATGGATCTTGGCAGGCTTCAGTGAACATCCGTCATGGTCACCACCAGTATGCCTTCTGGGTGGATGGCACCTTGCAGGTGGACCCGCGCGGTCAGGGAATTAGCCGCAACGCCGAGGGACAACGGGTCTCTCTCTTGGCAGTCAGCTGAAGCCTCCGCATCGGGGAGATGGAACTTTCGGCGCGCGCCGGTTATCCAAACGGCACGCGACATGGCGCAATTCAACTACAAGGCACGGCGGCGTTCGGGTGAAGTCGTCGAAGGAGTCCTCGAAGCGGGGGACCGTGCGACTGCCGTCGTGCAGGTCGAACGGTTGGGAGTGATCCCGGTTTCCGTGGTTCAAGCAAAGGGTTCGACCAAGCCGGCGAAGTCTTCGTCTTCGTCGTCGGCCGGTTCACCCGCAGCACGGGCCGCGGCCGCCGAAGGATCCAGGGCAGGGATAAGTCGGCTGTTCGCGCGGGGCCCAAAAAAGCCCGGACTCAAGGAGTTGGCCATGTACACCCTCCAGTTGGCCAATTTGCTTCGTGCGGGAATGCCTCTCACGATGGCCCTGCGCAGCATGGAAAGCCTGTCCTCCAAGGGTATTCCCGGTGAGGCCAGTCGTCAGCTCAAGCAGGATGTGACCGAGGGTCGCAGTCTCTCCGATGCCATGGCTCGCCAGAACCACATCTTCCCGGATCTGGTCATTAACATGGTCCGGGCAGGTGAGCAGTCCGGCGCGCTTGAGGAGGTCCTGCGGCGGCAGGCGGCCCATTTTGATCGGTTTGCCGAGGTTCAGTCGAAGTTCAAGTCGGCCATGATTTATCCGGCCGTGGTCTGCGTCGTCGGTGGAGCGCTGGTCATCTTTTTCATGACGGTCATGTTGCCGAAGTTCATGACGCTCTTCGACAACACCAAAATCGAGTTGCCGGCCATGACCAAAATGCTCATCGCCATTAGCAGTTTTCTTAGTGGCTACTGGTGGGCACTGCTTTTGGCCTGTGGTGCAGCGGTGGCCGGCTTCCGACGCTACCGAGCTAGCAAGGCGGGTCGAGAGTCGTTGGACCGTCTGGTGATGAAGCTTCCAGTCATTGGCAAGGTGGTTCGACTCAACTTGTTTGGGCAGTTCGCGCGCACGCTCTCGACCTTGCTTCAGAACGGCGTGCCGGTGTTGCAGGCGCTGCGCATCACCGAGCAAGTCATGCCCAACGTGGTGATCAAGGAGGCCATCGCCCGCACCCGCGAGGCCGTCACCGACGGCAAGACCTTGGCGCAACCCTTGGCCAAGAGCCGACTATTTCCGCAGCTGATGATCGACCTAATCAAGATTGGCGAGGAGACAGGCGACGTGCCCGCGGCGTTGTCCAACGTGGCCGATACCTACGAGAACGACCTCAATGTCGGTTTGACGGCGATGACCAACCTCATCCAACCGGTGATCATCGTGGCCATCGCCTTTGTGGTCGGCTTCATGCTCTTGGGTGTGATGTCGGCAATGTTCAAGATCACCGAGAGCATTTCCACTCGCTAAGAGACTGAAGCGATGAGGACTGCCTTCCACATTCGATTCCAAGGTGCCGCCGCCCGCGCTGCCTTCACCATGATCGAACTGGTAGTGGCGGTGATGCTTGTGTCCGTGATGATGTTCGTGGCGGTTCCCCGCTTCATGGCCACCAAGAAGGGGCCCATGGCCGAGGCCCTCGAGGTGATAGAATCGGCCTGCAATGAAGCGCGGGCCCGGGCCATCATGGGCAATCGACCGATGCAGGTGGTGCTCTATGGTGCAGAGGGCAGGGTTCTGGTTGAACCCGCTCCAGAAGGCGTGATGGGAGCCACCAACGGGGTTTCGATGGCCTCGTTTGATAGACTTCGGGATTCCGAGTCCATGAGTTCTGGTCCCTTGGCTAAACCTCCGTACCATGGGCAACTCAATGACGATGTGGCCTTCCGGAGTCTTTTGGTGAACGGACAGAACATGATGAGTTCCCCGTTGGCTGCGATCCGGTTTTTTCCCAATGGAACGAGCGACGCGATGACCGCCGAACTCAGTTGGCTGAAAGGAGGACTCGACGTGAAGCGACTTGTTTTGGAAGTCATCACGGCGCGGCTTTCGATCGAGGACCTTCGATGAAGTGCCATCCTGTCATCACAGCCCGCCGTGGTCAGGCCGGTGCGGCGTTCACACTGATCGAGGTGGCTGTCGCCTCGGCCATCATGGCTTTGGCTCTTTTCGGTTTCATCTCGGTGTGTTCCACCGCTCTCAAGTCGGCGAAGTCCCTCAATCGGGTCGAGGTGGACGCCAGCAGCTTGGCGGCCGAATTGTCCATTTCCAATCGCCTAGAAGAAATGTCCGACCATGGCGACTTCGGCAAGCTCTACCCCGGCTACCAATGGAGCCGTTCGGTCTATGAGGTGGGAACCAACGGTTTGTTTCGTGCCGACTTTGTCATCGTAGGTGGTCCTAAAGGTTCGGAGCGCCGCATGAGCGCACTCTATTTTCCCAAACAATATGTGCAGGGGGCCCGATGATGAGAGGATTGAGGGGGGGCAGCACCCGGTCTTTGCGGCGGGGAGGCTTCACGGTGATGGAGGTCATGGTGGCTATCTTCCTCTTCGCTCTGATCCTCATGATGATCTACTCGACTTGGAGGCTGATCTTCCAGAGTTCGCAGGCTGCCATCCGTTCAACCACAGATTCTCAGCGGGCTCGCATGGCCATGCGCACCGTCGAAGACGCCCTCGCGTCGGCCACGATGTTTGCATCCAATCCGCGGCTGTACTTCTTCCAAGCCGACACGGCGGGTCAATTTGCCGCGGTGAGCTTTGCGGCCGACCTTTCGGATTCGTTCCCAAATAGCGGTATGTTCGGAGGCGAACGCATTCGCCGTGTCAGTTTCTACGTTCCTCCGGGCGGCAACGACCTGGTGCTCGAACAGAACTCCTTGCTGGCAGACTTCGAGAGCGGCGGCGAGCCGGCGAGCATTGTCTTGGCGCGTGAGGTTCAGCTCTTCCAGTTGGAGTTTTGGGATGGTCAGCAGCGGGACTTTGTCGAGGAATGGCTTTCGACCAACCAGTTGCCGGTGATCGTTCGTGTGACACTGGGTTTTGGTGTGTCAAAGGGTTCTCGGGAGCCAGCGCAAATCGTCAGCCGGGTGGTTCGCTTACCGACCGTTGCGGTGCCCCGCGAGGCTCAGGGAGTGATCGGAGGTGCCCCATGATGAATAACGTCGTCCAGACACAGGGTAGCCCCAAAAATTGTCAGCGGGGTGTGGCGCTGTTGATGGTCATGTTGCTGATCTTCGCAATGGCGGTGATCGTCACAGCCTTTGCCTACACGATGAAGGTTGAGGGGCGCCTGGCGACTCGCACCCAAAGCGAGAGCGAAATGGAATGGATGGGACGCTCAGGCATTGAGATGGCCAAATGGGTTCTGTCGTTGTCTCGGCAGATACCCGGCGAACAGACCTATGACGGACTCAATCAGTTTTGGGCCGGAGGCGTGGGCCCGACAAATATCGCGGACAATCCCTTTGAGGGTGTCTCCTTGACGGAGGTGCCTCTTGGAGATGGTACCATTTCCATCGAGATCATGGATGCGGAGCGATACCTGAACATTAATTCCATCGCCACGCGCAATCCTCAGTTGCTGGAGCTGATCTTGCAGATATGTGGTGCCGGAGGTTCGGATTCAGCCGATGTCTCTTCGGCAATTCGAGACTGGATCGACCCCAATGACGATTCGGCCATGGGTGGCGGCGCAGAGAGCGATTTTTACCGGATGCTCAATCCTCCCTATGTCGCCAAGAATGGCCCGATCGATGACATGTCGGAATTGCTCAAAATCCGAGGAATCACTCCGCAGTTGTACTGGGGACCCCGCAGTGGCGGTGGTACAGGCGAAAGTGGCGGCAGTGGCGGTAAGCACTCGGTTGATTCAATGGGGCGGCGTGTCCAATCCACCTTTCTGGGACAGAGTATCGCAGGGTCGGTGGGCTTGGCGGACGTGTTCTCGGCGGTGTCCAGCGGTCAGGTGAATATCAACACGGCTCCGTACCCTGTTTTGGTCATGGCCTGTGGTGGGGACGAAAATATTGCCCGCAACATCCAAGAACAGCGCGCGGGCATGGATGGGGTGGATGGCACTTATGATGACACACCAGCCCGCGGGCCCCAAGACATCGCCCGCTTGCAGGGAGTTCCGGTGATGCCCAACCAAGGCACGCCGCTAGCGGTTTTCTCGACCGTCAGCAGCACCTTCGAAGTTCGCGTCACTGCGCGTTTGGGGGCTTTGTCCCGTCGGTACATTGCAGTCTTGCGGCGATCTAGCCTGCGGGACATGCCCGTGCTGACTTTCCGCCGGGAGTGAGCCTCGGTTGGAATGTCGTCTGACAAAGAGCGAGTCCTCGGGGTCGATCCAAAATCGCCGGGCGCGTTCTCTGTGAGCTGGAAGGCCGGCTCACGAGATGAATCACTGAACAGGGGTGGCTACCGAGATCTTGAAGAAGCATTGCCAACCGCCGTAGTCGGAGCCGAGGGAGACTCGCTTGTTGGACTGCCATTCAACGTGGCCGTCTTCGAAGCCGAAGTTGCCGCCTTCGGGTGCACCCCGGGTGATTCGGTGAACGGCTGTGGCCACTTTCTTACCATTGTAATCGGTGAACCAGTTCAGCTTGGGGTCGAGCATGTTGGTCGTCTTGGAACCCAAGGCCTGCATGCGGTCGATGATGATGGGGGCTGCTTCGTACATGCCACCGAGTTTCTTTTTGAAAAACCACTCAGAAGTACCCTGGGCTCCTCCGGTGACATCGGCGTCTCCGGTTCGCCGGCCAGGCAAGTAGAAGTAACCGGTCAATTGGGGCTCATTGTCGGTGCTAATCATCCCGCGTTCTGCGGCGCGGTGCCAGTCATCGGTCGGGCAGAACAGCACATCATTGGCCGCGCGGGTGTTGTTGGCCGAGGATCGTCGGTTCTTGATGAGGTAGCCGTTCCAGAAGTTGCTCATGGTGGGCATCATCCAGCTGAACCCGGCGCCACCGCTGTTGTCTGGGAAGGAGTTCTGATTGTCGGAGGCGTACAGATTGACCGCGATACCCCACTGCTTGCAGTTGCTTGCGCAGAGGGTCTTCACCGCCTTGGATTTGGCTCGAGACAAGGCGGGCAAGAGCATGCCGGCGAGGATGGCGATGATGGCGATGACCACCAGTAACTCGATCAGAGTGAAGGCACGGGTGCAGCGGCAGCGTTGACTGTTCATGGCTTGGAGTGACGGATGTTGGGGATACTGTCTGTTTCTAACGTTCCGTACGGTCAGAGCCAGTGAAATTTTCGGAACGGTGAAGATGGCTCATTGCGGGAAGGGCTTGTGGTCGGAGGAAACGTGAGACGCTCCATAGATTCCTTCGTCCCGTCTCGCCACCGCTGATTGGGCGGTAAGGATCGGGTGGGGGCGTTGGGAAAAACGAGGGGTTTAAAAACAAAGCCGCCCCGGCCGATGAATCGGCCGAGGCGGCAGTTGGGGCTTCTACTTGTTTCGTGACTTGGCCAACTCGTCGTTGTTCATGGCGTTGAAGATCTTCCACTCCTCATTGTGATAGGTGGGGTCCGGGCGGAAGCTGAGTTTGGCGAAGAATTTCTTCTCCAACTCGATGAGCAGCTTCTCGTCGCGGGTCCGCAAGCGATCGAGGACGCGGGGGTTGCAGACAATCTTGACCTGGAAATCGCCGTCGTCACGTGGGCGGCCTTTGAGGATCTGGGTCAGCTTGCGCTGGATTTCGACACTCATGGTCTCGGCGCTCTTGATGACGCCACGGCCTGTGCAGTGCTCGCAGTCGTCGTAGAGCGATGAACGAACGCTCTCCGTCTGGCGCTGGCGGGTCATTTCCATGAGCCCGAGCTGCGAGAGAGGCAGGACGTGTGTCTTGGCCTTGTCCCGTTTGAGGTTGTCCTTCATCCGCTGATAAATGGACTGCTGGTCGCGGCGCGACTTCATGTCGATGAAGTCTAGGACGATGATGCCGCCCATGTTCCGCAGGCGGAGTTGGCGGGCGATTTCATCGGCGGCGTCCTGGTTCACTTTGAGAATCGTCGCGTCGTGATCCTTGGTGCCGGCCTGCTTGTGCTTGCCGGTGTTTACGTCGATAGCCACGAGGGCTTCGGTTTCGTCGATGATGAGGTAACCGCCGCTCTTGAGGTTCACCTGGCGGCTGAAAGCAGCCTCGAGTTGGCGGGTGATGTTGTAGCGGTCGAACAGCGGCTCCGCCTCGTTGTAGAAGTGCACCTTGCGCACAGAACGGGGGCTGATGCGCTTAATGCTGTCGCGGATAGATTCGAACTTCTTGAGGTCGTCGATAACGATCTTGTCGACGTCTTCGGTGAGGAAGTCGCGGACAGTGCGTTCGATGAGGTCGGGCTCTTGATAAACGCAGGAGGCCATCGGCTGGCTCTTAATTCGTTCTTGGATGAGCTTCCACTCCTCCAGCAGCAGGGCGAGATCACGAACGAAGTACGCCTTGCGCTTTTCTTCACCGGCGGTGCGGATGATGACTCCCATGCCCTCGGGAATGGTCAGTTCGCGGACGATTTTTTTGAGGCGCTGGCGCTCCTCCACGTTCTCGATCTTGCGGCTGATACCCGACTGGTCGGAATTGGGTAGCAGGACAAGATAGCGGCCGGGCAAGGAAAGGTTGGTCGTGACGCGCGGTCCCTTGGTGCCGATCGGTCCCTTGGTCACCTGGATGATGATCTCGCTTCCTGGCGGGAAGAGTCGGGGGACATCCTTCTGGGTGATCTTGGGTTTTTCCTTCCGGCGAGATTTGCCCGTGTCATCGCGTTCCACGATCTCAACGCTGGAATCGAATGTGTTGGGAATAATATCCCAGTAATGGAGGAAGGCGTTTTTCTCGAAGCCGATGTCCACGAAGGCAGCCTTCAGTCCATCTTCGAGGTTCTTTACCTTGCCCTTATAGATTGAGCCAACGAGGCGGTCATCGGCGGTTCGTTCGACCGTGAGGTCTTCCAGTTTGCTCTCCTCTAGCACCGCGACGCGGGTTTCAAGAGGTTCGGCGTTAATCACCACTTCCTTGATGATCTTTTCCTCGGGTCGGATGAGTTGTTTGACCTTCTTGACCACCTCTTTGACCGCGGCCCGCGCTTTTTCCATAAGACCCTTAGGTTCGCGAGGTGGTTTTGGTGCCTGTTCGGCCGGCTCTTCGTGCGCCTCCTCGGGGCGAGAGAGATCGGGGGAGCGGTAGGTCTGGTCCCGGCCGTTCTTGCTCAGATTGACCTCCGGGGCGTCGATGGTGTCCTCGGGGAGTCCGGCCGCACGGTTTTCAGCGCGCCGGATTTCCGACTCGTGACGCCGGATGTCGAAGACCCGTTCTTCAACGGTTTTCTCGCCGATGGCCTCCATGCGGGCGTTGGCAGCAGATCGGTTGAGGTTCGGCGAGCCGATTCCTCTGGTGGGCTTGAAACGCATCGGTACCTTGCCGCGTTTGAATGTCTGTTGACTCATGTCTGTAGGATTCAAGTTTTAGTACCGTTTCCGGTACAAATGGATGTTTTGAAGAACACCGACCGCGATCAGTGAGCAGAGCACTGAGGTTCCGCCTGCACTGAGCAGGGGCAGTGGAATGCCCGTGACCGGCATCAGTTTGATGTTCATGCCGATGTTCACGAAGATGTGTGTGAAGAAGAGGGTAACGATGCCGACGGCCAGTAGGCGCCCGAGCCGGTCGCGTGATTCTCCAGCGGTCTTGATGCCGCTGAATAGGACGATGCCGTAGAGGGTGACGACGGCGACGCTTCCGATGAAGCCACGCTCCTCGGCGATGACCGAGAAGATGAAGTCATTGTGGGCGCCCAGTCGGGGCAGGTAACCCAGACGGTGCTGAGTGCCCTCGCGCCACCCTTTGCCAGTGAAACCGCCTGAGCCGACTGAGATGAGCGCCTGCTCTACATTCCAAGACATCTGCCGCTTGCGCTGTGCGGCCCTCTGGCGTTGTTCTGGGGTGGCTGAAGCTGGGGCAAAATCGGCGTTGAAATAAACCAGCAACCGTTCGCGCTGATAGTCTTGAAGGCGGATGAGTCGCCAGTTCTCGGGTGCAATGAAGATGTCGATGGCGATCAGGCTGACGATGAGGAACGCTCCCCCCAAAAGCTTGATCACAAAGCGCTGTGGAACCCCAGCTACCAGCATCATGACCAGAGTGATGGGCAGAAAGACGAGGGATGAACCCAGATCGGGTTGTTTAAGGATTAGGCCCAGTGGTAGAAGTGTGAGCATGAGGGCCTTCAGGAAGACGCTGGGCGAGCGGAGCTCCGAAGAGGGGCGCGCCAAAAAGTTAGCCATGGCGAACAGGAAAGTCAGTTTGGCCAATTCGCTCGGCTGGAATTGGATCGGGCCCAGATCCAGCCAACGCCGCGCGCCGTTGCGGGAGGTGCCTAGGACATGGACTGCCATGAGCAGGGCGATGGATACCCAGTAGCCAACCATGGCCCACCGTGCCATTCGGCTGTAGTCCACCAGACTGAGTCCGAGAACCACGAAGAGACCAATGCCAAAGGCGATCACCTGGCGGGTAGCCGTCCATAGGTACCACGGGACACCGCGCGTTATCTCGGTGCCGCCGGTGGTGCTGAATATGAACATCGCGCTGATGATCATCAGACCCAACACCGAGAGCCAAAGGGGCCACAAGATGTCTGCCTCGGCACGGCGATTCTGGAGGGAGAGCGGGGTCATGGTTTAGGGCGCCGGGTTAAGGGCGATAGGCCGGCCGGACCCCGCATCCCGCGCGCGCAGGTGTTCGTAGATTTTCTGGGCTACCGGGCCGCAGGTGCGACCTCCTGAGGCGCCACTTTCCACCATCACGACCACGGCATAGCGCGGTGATTCGAAGGGGGCGAAGCTGGCAAACCAGGTTACTTTGTCCTTCACCCCGTTGCCCTTGATCTCGGCGGTTCCTGTCTTGCCGCAGACTGTGTAATCGGCAACGCGGGCGCTGGTGCCTGTGCCTTCGGGATCCAGAACGTCGTCGCGCATGGCGGCTCGGATGCGGGCGAGGTATTCGGGGCGGGTCTCCAAGCGGCTGCGCACCTGACCGGGGCGAATGGAGCTAGGTACCTCTTCGCTGAGCGGATCCCCCGATTCGAGGCGGTCGACTAGGCGGGGGTAATAAACCGTGCCGCCATTGGCCACTGCCGCGACCATCACGGCGAGTTGCAATGGGGTGACCGTGATCTCTTGGCCGATGCTGAAGTTGGCGAGTCGTCCTTGGGGCCAGCGCTCAGCTCGAGCCTCGGCGGGCTCGGGCATCCAACCGGACCGCTCTTCGGTAGGGCGCAGTTGGATGCGTGTCTGTTCTCCGAAGTGAAACCGGTGGGCGGTGGACAGCAGTCGGTCGTAGCCGGCATCGAGTCCTAGTTGAATAAAGTAGGCGTTGGAGGAGCGGATGAAGGCACGCCTGAAATCGTAGGGACCTGGGGGGGCGGTGTCCTCGATCCGGATGTTGCCCCGCTGGAAGAGGCCCTTGCCCGGTTTGGAGGGGTTTGATTCCACAATCTGCACTCGATCGGGGTCCAAACCATTCTCTAAGGCCGCCAAGGCAGTCACAATCTTGAAGGTGGAACCTGGGGAATAAGCGCCGTCGGTGGCCCGGTTCATTAGGGGCGTCCGCTTCGGGACATCGTAGTAGTTGGTCCAGCGGGCCCGGCTGATGCCATCGATCCACTCGCCTGGATCGAAACTTGGAGCACTGGCGACGGCCAGGACATCCCCATTGCGCACGTCCAGCACGACCACTGCACCCCGTTCCTCGCCGCTCACTGCAGACAGCGCTGACTCGGTTGCCTTCTGGACCTCGATGTCGAGGGTGGTGATCAGGTTCTGCCCGGGCACTGGCGCAGTGGTTATGGTCTCTCCCACCCGATACCCATCGCTGTTGACGAGGATGCTCTTGGAGCCCGAAATGCCTCGGAGGGCGGTGTCGAAGGCTGCTTCCAGGCCGGCGGCCCCTCGATAATCCCGCAGGCGGTAGTCGAACGATTCGCCTTCCTCGCCTTCGAAATCATCCGCGCGAACCAGATACCCCAGTGTGTGAGCGGCCATTGGGCCCTGCGGATAATTGCGGACAGCCTGGAGCTCGATGCTAATTCCCCGGATGGACCAGGATTGCTCGGTTAGAAGTGAAACTTGCTGCGGAGTCAGTTTCTTGAGCACAGCCAGCGGCAGGGCGCGACTGTTGGCCCAGTGACGGTGCAGTTCCGATTCGGTCAGTGTCAGAGGTAGACCAACCTTGTTGGCAACTCGGGAGACCACATTGCTGATGACATTGTAGCGGGCCTGCCTCCAGAGGAGGCTGTTCTCCTCGGGGCGCACCAAGACCCGGGGCGGATCATGGCGGAGTTTCGACATCATCCGCTCCCAGAGTTTGGGCGATGCAGTATTGGTGCCGCCGCGTGCCGCCACGACCTCGCGGCGCAGCAGGCCGTATTCTCGGGTGAAGTCTCGGCTCAGGGTCTCGAGATATACGTCCAAGCGGTAACGGGGGACGTTCCCCACGCATTCACGACCCTGTCGGTCGAGGATGCGGCCTCGGAGGGCGGGAACCCTTACTGACTGGAAACTCTGGGTTTGCAGGGACTGTTCAAAGCGATGGTGGCCGAAGATTTGCACCCGCAGAAGCCCGATGAGCAACAGCAGCAGACCTGCACCCACCACGCCAGCCACCCATCTCAATGGCCGCTCTCCCTTGTTGAACTGGTCGAAGATCAGCATGGTTCAACGGGGGCGAAATTGGCGACCTCGGACGGTTTCTCGATCAGACCGGAAGCTGGAAGTTGTCAGTGGGCGATAGTCGAAGCTCCGGTGGAGTAAATCGAATATCCGGAAGAAGACTGGGCAGGCGATGCCGTTGAGTAATCCTAGCAGTAGGAGTTGGATAAAAGTGAAGCTGCCGGTCACGGGTTGGGATCCGGTCAGGGAAAGCATCCCCAAGGTTAGGAGAGGCACACCAATCCCGGCTCCCAGTCCGATCCAGAACTGAGCAAAACCCTGGTCGCGGAGGATGAGGTGACGCTGCAATTGCAGGGTAAACCCCAACAAAAACAAGGGCATGACACTAATTCCTAGTGGTGAGGCGGACAGCGAATCAGCCCAGAGACCGCTCAGGATAGCCAGGGAAATGGTAATCCCAAAGCCATGGGTCAATGCCGCATAACAAATGAGCGACGGACTGAGTGCCATCGGGACGGTGAGCCATTGCCGCAGCCCTGAGAATTGGGTCTGACCGAACACCGACAACCACGTCACAAAGAAGAGTATGATTAGGGTGAAGCGGTTCATGGCTGCAGCACCCACACTTCTTCGAGTCGGTTGAGATTGGCAGCCAGACGGACTCGGGCGGTGGTGAACACGTTGCCGTCCTCGTTCCGAGTGTCGACAATGGTCCCGACCTGGAGACCCGCCGGGAAGACCCCGCCCAAGCCGCTGGTGAGTACGACCTGACCCGCCATAATTCCCGGGCAGTTTTGCAGCAGGGTCATTTCCAACAGCCCGCCATCGCCTGAAAGGGTTTGCCCCGGTTTGATGATCCCCAGATCGCGGGTCTCCTTGACCACTACGGCCACCCCACATTCGGCATCACCGACTAGAGCCACCTGGGAATGACTCAGGCCTGCTTGGCTGATTCGGCCGACGAGGCCCGCGCCGCTCATTACCACTTGGTCGGGTTTCAGGTTGTCCCGGGATCCCAGATTGACTTGAATCGTGCGCCACCAGGTCGTCGGGTCTCGTCCCACCACCCGCGCTAGTTTGAGGTGCCAGGGGCCGCGTGGAGCCGCTCCGATGGCGATCCGCAGTCTCTGATTCTCTGCCAGGGCATCAGCCCCCTGCAGAGCCGAGACTCGGAGTTCGGCGTTCTCGCGTTCCAGTCGCAAGACGTTGTCGATCAACGTGGAGCGGGGGAGGACCTGATAACCGGCCCTATCGAGCACGTCACTTGCGGCGGCCCGGATGCCGAAGAGAGGTAGAAACGATGCGCCGATGGCCGACTTGACCTGCGTCTGGAGAGAGGCTGGCAAGTTCAGTAGGCTCAGCGTGAGGAGTCCTACGCCGGCCAATGTAAGGTAATGGGTCCGCTTCAGCACGTTCGATCCAGTAACGGACGAACGAACCCCGGGGAGATCAGGTAGTCGTGGAGGAAGCGACTCTTCGGAGGAAGGAGAGTTCCTGCAGCACACGTCCGGTGCCCGTGGCCACGGCGCTCAACGGATCGTCGGCGATGTGGACCGGAAGACCGGTTTCTTGAGAGACCAAGCGGTCGATATTGCGCAACAGCGCTCCACCGCCGGCCATCATGATACCCTTGTCTACCAAGTCGGCGGACAATTCTGGGGGGCATCGTTCTAACGTGATGCGGACAGACTCCAAAATACTCGAGAGCGGTTCTTGCAGGGCGGCTCTGATTTCTTCGGACCGGATGAGGACCGTCTTGGGGAGGCCCGCACTGAGGTCGCGGCCCTTCACCTCCATGGTCAATTCCTGGTCCAGCGGAAACGCCGACCCGACACGGATCTTGATCTCCTCGGCGGTACGTTCGCCGATCATTAAATTGTGAGCGCGCTTCATGTGCGCGACGATCGTTTCGTCAAATTCATCGCCGCCCACGCGGACGCTGCGACTGAAGACGATGCCTGCCAGCGAGATGATCGCGATCTCGCAGGTGCCACCGCCGATATCGACAATCATGTTACCTGAGGGTTCGTGCACCGGCAGGCCTACTCCGATGGCCGAAGCCATCGGTTGCTCGATAAGATACACTTCGCGGGCCCCGGCGTGGGTGGCAGAGTCCTTCACGGCCCGTTTTTCGACCTCGGTGATGCCTGAAGGGACCGCTACAACCACTCGCGGCATGATGAGCTTGCGGTGGTGTACCTTTTGGATGAAGTGCCGAAGCATCGCCTCGGTAATCTCAAAGTCGGCAATGACGCCGTCTTTCATGGGTCGGATAGCGACAATGTTGCCGGGGGTTCGGCCGAGCATGCGCTTGGCCTCTTCACCGACTGCGAGAACATTGGTTGTCCCAGCTTGAATGGCCACCACTGAGGGTTCGCGCAAGACGATCCCCTGATCCCTCACATAGACGAGGGAGTTGGCGGTTCCGAGGTCGATTCCGATATCGTTCGAGAAGAGACCTTTGATCTGCGCAAACATTGAGAAGCCTTTAGGACGAATCCGAAGGATGGGTGGAAGACCACTGACCGGTCAAGTTAAATGGGAAGTGAGTCGGCTGGATCTTGTTTTGATCGGCTGCAAGAGTAGGGCTGATTCAGAACTCAGGTTGAATCCGCGACCGGTCCGAAGGGCATCAACTTGAATCATCTGACTGTTCAGCGGTTCCGGATAAATCGATTGTGACGGGTAACGGTGCTGCCGATTTCGAGGTGCGCCAAGTTGTAAGCCCGTCTCAGCAGAGTTTAAAGACAGGGTTGGTTTCTTAAAACCCGTGGTCTAGCGGCCCTCGGTCATTGCTGAGGGGAGGCCTGATTCCCAAGACTTGGGGGTATTCCAGGGGCGGCCGATGAGCTCGTCCTCCGTTCTACATCCAGAGAGCAGTGCTAGAACTATTCCAGCCAATGCGACCCCTTTCCACCGATGAGTGAGTGACTTCATGGACGGATCAGTACAGCACCTGATCACCGGCGGCAACAGCGACATCCCCCTGTTTCCAGGTCGGAAGGACATTGGCGACGCATCGATTGGCTTCCACTGTGACGATCTTGACCTTGCCCACCAGCTTGTCACCCCGGCGAACCATTAGCAGACCACCTTCTAACGCACCATGCTGAGAACCGACATTGAGAACTACGAATTCCCACTTCGGATCCACGGCTAAAACGGCTCCTTTGAGGCCGGGCATGGCAACAACTCGGTTTTCGTCCTCGTACTTGGAAAGCTTGTTCTTCAGAGAGGCAACGTTGCGCTGCAAAATTGATTTTTCGTCGGCCAGCACGCCGGTCAACTCTTTTGAGGCCTTCAATTCGACCTTCATGGCTAGAATCTGGTCGGGATTGAGGCCGGTACCGCTCCACCGGGCCAACTGTTCTTGGGCGGCGTTCTTGTCGGCCAGAGTCTTGTTGTAATCGGCGAAGTACTTGTCAGCGCGGGCCTGTTGAGTCGCTGCAGTCGAGGTGGCTGTCTCTAACTCCTTCTGAGTAGCAGCGAGCTCTGAACTTTTCTTGTCGGCCGTTGCTGTGGCCACCTTGGCCTTCTTTTCAGCCTCAGTCTTGGCGGCTTCTGAAGCGGCGAGGTTGGTCTGGAGTTCGGTGCGCTCCTGAACCAATCCTTCGATCTTTGGTTTGGTGACGGTGAAGCTCAGCGCCAAGCTTCCGATGGCGGCCAGTACGGCAAGGATAAGGGCGACTCGGTACATGTGAGAGAGTTGTTGTGCGGACACTAGGTTGGTGCTTGGAAAACTGTCAACGGTCGTAGCAGTCAACCGGACGATTTTGTCGTTTTGCGAGGGATCAAGGCTTTGGGATGCTTTTTATTCGTTCTCAAACAAAATCGCTTGCACCGATTGCGAAGCGGGTTTTCCGTAGTAGGGAATCCACGCTGTCAAATAAATGTGACCAGGATGTTTCAGACCAACCAACCTATGTCGTACCACAACTATCGCCAGTTCCGGGGCACAGTTCTCCGGAGTGCCATCACGGTCGGGCTCGGATCCCAATTGATTGCTGTGCCCGCTCTTTGGGCCCAGAATGCTGATCCTGCGGCCAAGACCCTCGAGTCTACGGTCGTCACCGGATCCCTCCTTTCGGGAGCCGAGGCGGAAGGATCTTTATCTGTCACTGCCATCGACATGGCCTCACCGGTCAATGGTGGGTTCGCCAATTTGAGCGATGTATTTCGCCTCAAGCTGCCCCAGATGGGTGGCACCGGAAACCTTAATGAAGGTTACGGAAATGGTGGTTCGGGACAGTCTTTCGTAGGTCTTCGTGGACTTCCGGGCAATGCGACCCTGCTGCTGGTGGACGGTCGTCGTACCTCGACTTCCGACCTGAATATGATTCCCCAGGCAGCCATCGAGAGCATCGAAGTGCTCAATGATGGCGCGGGTGCCATCTACGGTACGGATGCCGTCGCAGGCGTGGTGAACATTAAGCTTAAGAAGAACTTCCAGGGCACCCAGTTCAGCGCGTTCTACGGGAACACGATGGACAAGGACATCTCCCAGCGCCGCTTCCAGGTCAACTTCGGCACCTCCAATGAGAAGACCCGTGCGTTCTTCTCCGCGGAGTACAATTCTGCCAACGACCTGCTGAGCATCGACCGCGATCGCAGTTTCCCCGCTGGCAGCAACGTTTCGGGCACCTCCAACCCAGGGCTTTTCTTCAATAAGCGCAGCTTCGGCACTCATTCGGTGACCAGCGCTTCTGGAGACGTGCTGAACGTGGCCAATGGCATTGGACTCCGGCCTTCTCGAATACCCGAGGACTGACCAATGCCTCGCAGGTTCCGACCTTCACGGGGCCAGTGCCGGCTTCGGTGACCGTGGGTGGACTCCAATTCCCCATCGTAGTGGCTGGAAACAAGTTCGATCCCAGCGCGTATGTAGACACTTCCAAGGCGACGGCCGCGTCACAAGTCACCGCCGCCCGGACCGCAGCCGAGGCCGCCTTGCGCGGCGTTCTGCCGGTGGGTGCCCAGCTGCGTTACGGAGGCAATGAAAGCCTCGTCCCGGGAACCAGTGCAGGGTTCCCCTATGGTTATTACACCACGGCGTATCGTCCGCACGATCGCTATGGCTTCGACACCTCGGTGGCTCACCAACTCTTCGGAGAGCACCTCGAGGCCTTCGCCGACGCCTACTACATGAGCAACAAGTCGTCGTACACGCTGGCCCCTGGTCCGCTGGGCGGCTATACGATGTCTTCAGGCAACCACTGGTGGCAGCAGGTGTTCCCGGGCAGCGCCGCGACGGACAAGTTCAACATCACCTACCGCCCGGTCGAGAACGGGCCGCGCATTTACAACGACCTGTACCAGAGCATCCACACCGTGGCCGGCCTCCGTGGCCGCATCGGTGAATCGACCTGGAATTGGGAAACGGCCTTCCTGTACGACCGCACCCAGAACGACACCGTCATCAACGGCGGCGTGCTGACCGATAAATATCAGGCGGCTCTGAATTCCGGTGATGCATCGTCCGCGTTCAATCCGTTCGGTTATACTCCGATCAATGGCACCTCGGCGGTGAATTCAGCGGACGTCCTCAACGGATTCAAAGGTTCGGCCACCCAGCAAAACGCTTGGGTTACCCAGCAGTTCGACGGTTTGGTTCGTGGCGAAGTGTTCGACTTGCCCGGTGGGGCCATCCAAGCCTCCCTCGGTGCCCAGACCCGTCGTGACTCGATCGACATCGCCCCCGACTTCGCTCTTCAGAATGGCTCGGTGGCTCCGTTCAATACGGCCGTCCAGTGGGCTGCCGGCCGCCAGACCGACGCTGTGTATAGCGAGGTTCAGGTACCCATCTTTGGTAACGATCTCAAGTTCACCGGGATGGAATCCTTCACTGTGGGCACTGCGGTCCGTTATGAGCAGTTTTCCGACGCGGGTGACACCGGTGCTAAGCCGCGCGTGAACTTCCGTTGGCAGCCGATCGAGAAGCAGGTGGTGATCCGCGGATCTTACGGTCAGGGTTTCATCGCTCCGTCACTGGCTTCGATTTATCAACCGGCGGGTGGTCAGGATTTTCCTGAGGTTTACAATCCGATCACTCAGATCCGAACCCAGCCCCAGAATGGCGTCCTCGCCGTCAACAACCCCAACTTGAAGCCCGAACAGGCCGAGAATTGGCTCATTGGAGCGAAGTTCTCCCCGAACTTCCTCAAGGGTTTCACCGTGGGTCTTGACTACTACAAGATCACTCAGACAGGCATTCCGTTCTCGAGCGAGCAGTACATTGTCAACCAATGGGCCATGAACGGTGGCTCCGGCAATGCCAAGAACCCCTATGGGGCTTCTGCGACTCCGAGCGCGGCCAATCCCCTGGGTGCCCAGGTAGCCGTGGATCCGACGACCGGCGATATCGACCAGATTCGCAACGTGGGTCCGATCAACACGGGGACCCGTTCGACCGACGGTCTCGACTTGTCGATGACCCAGGAGATCGAGACCTCGATGGGTAAGCTCTTTCTGGCTGGCAATGCCACCAAGGTGCTGTCCATGAACATGGAGAACTTCCCGGGTTCGGCTCCGATCGATTACCTTGGAAGTTTCTGGGCCTCCGGTGCAGCCATGTCCGATGTGGGATTTCCCGAATATCGCGCCACGGCGTCGGTCGCTTGGGAGTACGAGCGTTACTATGCTGCTGTCGCCTGGAACTTCACCTCAGCCTATCGTGAAGATCAGAGTGGACAGAACTACGAGACGATTGATGGGAACGCTCCCGACACCCGTTCGGGTCGTGACTACAACACGATCGACCTTCGCACGCGGTACACCATCCCGAAGGTGGAAGCCAACCTCAGCTTTGGTATCAACAATGTGTTCGACGAGCGCCCGCCGGCTGTCTTCTCGGCCTTCGAGAGTAACGTTGCTCGTCAGTTCGCCGACTTGCGCGGCCGTTTCTACTACATCGAGTTGAGCAAGAAGTTCTAAACCACTGCGCCACCGCGCGCTGGGTCAACAGATAGACAGGGCCGGCCTCATCCAGAGGCCGGCTTTTTGCATCTATACGCTTCTTTCCAAGGGACAGGCTCCTTCCAAGGGGACAGGCTCCATCCAAGGGACAGGCTCCTTCCATGGGACATTCCAAGGGACAGGCTCCTTCTAAGGGACAGGCTCCTTCTAAGGGACAGGCTCCCTTGCAAGCTTGAACCCTCAGCGGAAGACCGTGACATTGCCGGAATGCAATGGAGCGTCCGGGATCTGGCCCGTCACATCGATCACACCCTGCTCAAGCCGGAGGCGCGGGCGGCGGATGTTGCCAAATTGTGCGCCGAGGCACTGGAACACCAGTTCTGGAGTGTCTGTGTCCACGGGAGTCGGGTGGCTCAGGCTGCTGCCTTGTTGGAGGGTTCGGACGTGAAGGTGGCGGCGGTGGTCGGATTCCCTCTCGGTGCTATGGACGGTGATTCCAAGCGGTATGAGACCGAGGTGGCCATCGATCTCGGAGCTCAAGAAATTGATATGGTCCTGAATATCGGACGACTCAAGGACGGGGATGACCGCGCCGTGTTTCGGGAAATTCGGGATGTGGTGGAGGCTGCTCAGGGTGTTTGGGTGAAGGTTATCCTCGAGACGTGTCTGCTCTCGGAAGAAGAAAAACTTCGTGCCTGCTCCCTCAGCGTCGAGGCAGGAGCCCGTTTCGTGAAGACTTCCACTGGATTTGGTTCCGGCGGGGCCACCGTCGAGGACATCCGCCTCATGCGGCAGGCTGTGGGTTCCGCTTTGGGCGTCAAGGCCAGTGGCGGTATCCGGGACACGGCCATGGCCTTGGCGATGCTGGAAGCCGGAGCCAATCGGCTGGGCACCAGTGCCGGCGTGGCCATCTTGAGTGGACACGCCGCTGCGGTCGGTGAGTACTGACTGAGCCTTTGGGTGCTCAGACTTTGCGGGTTAACTGGACTCCCTGCCGTAGGAGAGCCTGGGCATCTTCGTCGGTTTTAGCCTCGGCGTAAATGCGGAGGATGGGCTCGGTCCCAGAACCGCGCAGCATTAACCAGGATCCGTCCTGAGCGATGAACTTTACTCCGTCGTAGGCCTTCACTGTGGCGAGCTTCGACTTCAGCAGGCGGGAGGGAGGGTGTTCTGAGCAGAAGCTCATCAGTGCTGAACGCTTCTCCAGCGGGAAAGTGGTGTCGATGCGGGCATATCGGTGCGGCCCGAAGTCTTTTTCCAATTCGCGGAGGAGGACTTTTAGGGGTTTGCGCTCCATGGCCAGCATTTCCAATAGAACGAGTCCGGCGGCGATACCGTCGCGTTCCGGGATGTGGCCCGGGAAACCGATGCCGCCGCTCTCTTCGAAGCCGAGAAGAACGCCGCCTTTGAGGATCTCGCTGGCAATATATTTAAAGCCCACTCCCGTCTCGATAAGTTCAAGACCGAGTTGTGCGCACATGCGATCAACCATGGAGGTCGTGGTCAGCGCCTTTACCACTTTTCCGGTCATGCCCCGATTTTTGACGTAGTGCCGGAGTAGAAGGCAGATGATCTGGTGGGTGGTTAGTGGTGCTCCATTTCCCATCAATCCGCCCACTCGGTCGGCGTCACCATCGGTGACCAGGCAAAGGTCGTGGGGGTGTTTTTGTAGGAAGGGAATCGACCGAATATAATTCCGAGCAATGGGCTCGGGATTGATGCCTGGGAAGCCTGGGTTGTGCTCGGCATTGATGGTGGTCACCCGGCAGGTGGTACCCGCCAAGAGTTCATCGAAGCAACCGGCGCCAACCCCGTGCAGGGCCTCATGCGCAAATTTTAACCCCGATGCAGCAATTAGTGGAAAATCGACCAGTTTCTTCAGGGCGGCATAGTGGGCCCCACGGATGTCTCGGACCGAAACCAAACGGGACCGCACTGCCTGAGCCAGAGGGATGGAGCGGACCGGTTTCTGGTCGAGAAGTCCTTCCACTGCCTTGCAAAGGGCCGGTTCAGCTGAGCCACCGTACCAGGCCTTGAGCTTGAAACCGTTGAACGAAGCTGGATTATGGCTGGCCGTCAGCATCACGCCACCGATGGCCTTCTGGCGTTTTACCTCGAAGGATACGCTGGGAGTTGGGGTTGGGCGGTCGGTCAAGGTGACGGTGAAGCCATTGCCGGCCAACACTTCGGCCACCCGTGTTGCGAATTCTGGGGAAAGAAAGCGCCGGTCGTAACCGATGACGGCCCGGTCATTGTGGACGCCAGGAACCGGGTTGGTTTGCCAATAATCTGCTGTCGCCTGGGCCACGCGGTCCAGGTTGGTAAAAGTGAAATCTTCGGCGATGACGGCTCGCCAACCATCAGTCCCAAATTGAATGGCTCCCATAGCTTGTTCGGGCTATGGGAGCTCAAATCGCTACCGGAATCCAGCGTCAAGCAACCACTGCGTCGCCGGAATTTGGTGTCACCGCCGTAAAGTTTCCACGAAAGGGTCGGGTTTTTCGGGCGATGTTCCGGGTGTGTGCGTAGACAGTGTTCACCGACAAACCTAATTGATCGGCGATATCTTGGCATTGGACACCTGCGCCCCGCATCGCGGCGATGTTTCGCTCCCGGTCGGAAAGCGGGTAGATGCTCTTGAGAGGAGAGGGAGCGCTCTCGACGAGAACATCCTGTGAGAGGCCAATCCGACCATCCAGCAGGGCTTCGATCGCCAAGGACATGCGCCGCGACTCCGTATAGGCGACGGGTGTGCCGCTCTCAATGGTGTTTTGGATTTCCACCCAGTTGGAGATGGTTTCTAGTGGGATGAAGAGCGTTTTCCGTGGCCACTGAACAGCCGCCAACATCCGGAAAACCGGCACACCCAGAGCTCCGTTGCCAAAAATACGGAGAATGGCTCCGTCACCCTTGCCCTGAAGGATGAGATCAACCCCCTGTTCGGCGGAATCGGCTTCGTGCACATTTAAACCTTGAGCATGGCACAGTTCCGTCAGGAAAGCCCTAATTTTGGGATCCTGGTCGGCCACGATTGTATGGAGAACGCGGCTTGGGCTGCTGGGGTCGTCGCCCACGGGCTTGATCTGCTCCATGGTGGCTCGCATGGAGGCCTGCTTTTCTGGATCAGTGGTGGCTGGGGCTTCCAATCGGTACAAGCACCCCTTTTGGGAGAGAAGGTATTGGCCGATGCGTCCGACCAGCGGGGCGGTCAACAACATCTTGCCGCGCTCGCTGCGAGCCGGGTCGGTGGCATAGCCTTTGAGACGGAGGCCGGCCTTGGATTCGATGAGCGTCCAGCTATAGAGGCGGACGGTAGGTTCGGAGGATGTTTCAGGGGATCTGGCGGAGCGATACATGTTTTTGGTTTTTTTTATAATTAATTTTTAAAAACGGCAACCTTTATTTACTGTAACAGCAGAGGGTCGGCATTCAGGATTCTGATGATCCAACGAGGGGGCCCGCTGGGTATTGGTCTTCGGAGATAGGCTTCCGATATTGATTTCAGGGCGTTGGTGCGGTCTTGAAAGTTGATCCCGGTGAGTGCCGCTGCCACGTTGATTTCGGTTTCCAGCAAGGAAATCCATCGGGTAGATAAAAGAATACGCACCAACCACCTACGACTCGCCGGATACATGCTGAGCAAGCATTTCCGCTCCAAGGGGTGTTCCTCCAAAAACCACCGGAGGTAGATGGATTGCCCCTTAAGGTCCTTTCCGAGGATGATTGAGGCGCTGTTCATGGAGATTAAATTCAGTCTTATCAGACCGTTTCGATTGCTTGAGATGCGCCCGCGACAATAGGATGACGTTAGATACGACTAGAGGAATACCCAACAAAACCCTGTAACGGAAGATCCACAAAAGCAGTATTGATCCTTTGGTCTTTCGATGGCGTTCACTGGTAAAAGGGTTAAAATCGGTGTTTATGCTATCATTTAAGCCAATTTCTGGCGCGGTTTGAAGGGTTTGATGTATTCTTTTGTGGACATATTGATCGTGTATCGGATGAACTCTCTCGATCCCAAAGCGCGGTCAGCACCAGAGGAGAGACACGACGGGTTGTTTTCGTGCCGTCTCAGCGATTCGATCGGAAAAACCAGTGAAACACCCATATCCGCATTTCCGGGATCGGAATCCTGCGCCTCTGGATCCGCATTTTCCGACCGTGCCCTCTGATTCGAGCACCCTGCGGACCTTGCACAGATTTGGTTCACTGATTCGAATCGTGCGAGGGTGCCTCTTGTCGCTGTTTTTGTGCGTGGTTTTGTCGCGACTGGGTCGGGCCGAGCCGGTGGCAGCGGTTCCAATGGAGCGTCCGGTATCCAAGCCTTATCTGAATTCCCATTGGAGCGAGCGCGATGGTCTTCCGGGTGGATCCATTCTGGACTTGGATCAATCACCCGATGGGTTGTTGTGGGTGGTTACCCGATTTGGACTCCGCGCGTTTGATGGGGCCCGATTCTTCGTTCCAGAGGGGCTCGAAAGTCTGAGCGATCAACCGGTTCGGAGGGTCTTTTTTGATGGTAATGGCCAAATATGGATCCAAGGCCAGGGGTCCGCATACTGCCTCAAGCCTCACCCCGTTAGTGGCTATCAGAAGGAAGAATTTTCAGCGAGCGATGTGGTGAAGGATGGCAAGAATTGGGTGTGGTGGCAGAACGGCTCAGTTATTCGGGGCCGGTTCGGAGGTCTGGAGGCGGTGTTGCCGCCGGGGCCTGTCCCGGATAGAGAATCGCTAAAAATGATACCGTCCTTGTGGGGGGCTCGCGAGGGTGGTGTCTACCAAGTCGATGATCGGGGAAATCTTTGGCGAGGAACACTTCAAGGATGGAACATTATTCCCGGAGCGCTTCCACCCGACGCCCATGTCCGCTGGTGTGAGGTTTTCGAAGATCGGCAGCAGCGCATCTGGATGTCCATCCTGACCCAGTCGGGAGAGGCACTATTGGTTCACCACACTGGCCAACAGTGGCAGACGGCATTTCCATCCAAGGCGGCGAAAGCTCCATTGGTGAACTGCTTCCATGAGACCTTGCGCGGGGAACTGTTGATGGGAGCCGAGTACGGATTGCTGTATCGGTTCACGAATATCCGGTCCGATCCGCAGTTGTGTCGGATTGCCACCCACCCGGAGCCCATTCGGGCGATCCATGAGGATACCTTGGGCAATTGGTGGGTAGGAGCGGAGGAGTCAGGGCTTCTGCTGATTTGTCAGGATTCCAATCTTCTGCTGACCCCAACGGCCGCTACCACGGTGAATAAACTCGACGTGGTTGAAAATCTGCAGGCTCAGGAAATCGGCGAACGGGAAGCGTTTCATGTTCAGAATATTGCTTGGGATTCCCGAGGTCGGTTGTGGGCTGCAGCCGGGGCACACGGTTTGTTTGTCCGGGAAGGGGACCATCTCAGCGCGCTCTCTCAGGCGCCGGCAGTCCTTCAAGGCGGAACTTATGTCAATGCCCTGGCACCTTCACCCCGGGGGGTGGTGGTCGGAGGCGGTAACCTTCTGATGCTCATCGATGACGAGGGGAGGTGTGTCTCCGGTCACGATTATTCGGGGAGGGTGGGAGCGGCTTCGGTAAAAGCTCTCGCCGTGGATAGCTCTGGCGGAATCTGGGCGGGTACCGATTTAGGAGAATTACTGCATTTGCCCCCGAATATAACCCAACCCGAGGTTATTCTCGTGGGAAAGCCGGTCTTTGATTTGGCGATCCAAACAAATCGGTTATGGGTCATCGCAGGAGATCAATTGCGCTGCTGGGATCGTGGGCATTGGGAACCGGTGCCTCTGGAGTTGGAAACGGTGCGGAATCCACAGTCGTTGTTTGTGGACCGTCAGGGCCGATTGACGGTCGTTGGGAGCTCTGAAGTAGCCATATGGGATGGGCGGAAAGCTGCTTATCTCGGCCCCAAACAGGGTGTGTTTCCCCAGATGCACGCGAAGGTCTTTGAGGATCTCCAGTCGAACCTCTGGTTAGCGACGGATGCCGGGATCCTGGAGTTGAATTCAGCGTGGATAGATCGGGCATTGGCAGCGGAAGGTGGGCATGCGCAGTCAACAGGCACGCTGGAGCCCGTGGGGCGTGTGGTACACTTCTCCATTTTGTCAGAGATCCAACTCAATTCCAAACGCAGCGCCGCCCCGTGGGTCCTGCCTTCCGGAGAAGTGGCGTTGCCCTCCACCAAAGGGTTGTTGCTGGTGCGACTGGACGGATGGGATGCCGCTGAGCAACTCCCCGCTGTTCAAAACTTAGGGATCCATATCGGCTTGGACAGGGCTTTCAACGCCGGTGATAAAAATAAAGGTGTTTGCATTCCGGAAGGGTTCGATTCGCTGGTGAGCCTCCGGAGAACTCTGGCGGCCACGTTGCAACCGCCTTTAGTTCGCTACTCCATCTCGGAGGACGATCATTCCTGGATTCAATTGAGCGTGGCCGACTCTTTCCGCATTATTGCACCTTCAAAAAAACAGTTCTCCCTCCGCATTCAGGATAAACAGCCTGGAGGGGCGTGGGGTCCAATCCATACGACTCGGGTGGAGGTGAATCGATCCGCCAATATTTCCTTTGCCTGGCGGGTGATCATCTTGGGTTCATTCATTTTCTTCGGAGCACTCGTGGTATCGCAATCGTATGGATCGAGTCTCGAACGGCGGAGGGTTCATCTTCGGACTTTGGAAAGAATTCAGAGCGATCGGGTTCGCATCTCTCGGACGTTGCACGATGATCTAGGCAATCGACTCAGCGAGATTCAACTGCTGACTGAGCAAGTGATCTTCAATATGGAGTTGCAGAAGCAGGTGAATCCGACGATCGATCGCATTCGTTCCCGGTCGGTCGAGGCCACGGAGGCACTAGACAATTTGGTATGGCTTCTGCGAGATGTCTCGGAACGGGCCATCGACCTAGGTGAACATATTGAGCGATTGGCCCGCAATTATCTCAATGTCTGTTTAGTGGGTTTGGATTTCAAAATTCTGGGCGAAGGCGATGCTGAGATCAGTGGATCGGTTCGGCAGTTGCTTATCGCTGCGACTCAAGAGTTGACACGAAATGCCGTTCGACACGGAGCGGCGACCCAGATTGGAATCGAATTGAGGGTCAGCACGGATTGGTTTTATTATAAAATTACTGATAATGGCAGTGGGTTCGATGTCAAATCGGCTCTCGCATTGGACCGTGGTCTGCAAAATTTGTTGAGCAGGGTGCTGGATGTGGGTGGCTCGGTTTCCTTGGTTTCCTCGCCCGCCCATTCGGTTATTATCCTACGAGTACCGCGAGTGGCCCGATGAAAACCACCAAGACTGAGCCAATAAAGATTCCGGAGTATCCCGAAATGCTCTGGGACAAGCCGCGGATCAAGGTAGCCATGGTGGAGGATTCCTCCGGTTTTGGTGAAATGCTCGCCGCTTGTCTGGAGAACCAGCCGGAGTTCGAGTTCCAGGGCGGGGTTCGAACCGTTAAGGATGCAGTGAAACGACTGCCACTCTGGCAACCGAACATCGTCCTGCTAGACCTGGGGCTTCCCGATGGCACGGGTATCGATGTGCTTAGGGCGTTGAGTCCAACGATGACTCAGAGTTCGTTCATCATACTGACTGTTTTCGAGGATGATGCCACCATTCGCGAGGCGCTGAGTAGCGGCGCTGTGGGATACATGCTCAAACGCTCTGGTTGGCGGTCGATCGTTGAAGGAGTCAAGCTGGCTGCTGGCGGCGGTTCACCGCTGGATGCACAAATTGCCCGTCGTCTGCTCGAAGTCTGGCGATTCCACGGGGCGCGTGAGCAACCGAAATTTCAAGACCTGCCGGAGTTAACTGCCAAGGAGAACGAGTTGATGCGGCAGATGGCCGTCACTGGTGACTCGGTGAAGCATATTTCCGAAGCCATGGGACTCACTTATGCGACTGTTCGGACCTACATTCGGCGAATATACGTCAAATTGGGTGTACACAATCGCTCCCAGGCCGAGAGAAAACTCCTCAGCTTGAATCAGGATAAATCCCAACAAACCTCGGAATTGCCGCCGTTGGCCCAGTGAGTAAGATAACCAAGATTGGGAGAGTATCATCTTGGGTGACTCGCGAGGTTTGGTGAAATCAAAGGGCTTTGGCCGAATAATAATTCTAAAGAGTTTTGGGGTCTGGTCCCGGTTTGCCTGCCCCTTGTTGGTGTGGCTTAGGAATACAAGGCCATGAATTCACGGCGATACCGGGCCTCTTGGGCCGGGAATTGTTGATGGAGGGTTTCCTTTGAAATGGCCCCATGCTGAAAGCGGCGCTTTTCAAAGATGGGCATGTCCACACCGAACACCGCCTGGATGCCGCGCCGCACGATCTCTCCTTTGAGTGAGTACAGCGTCGGCACGTCGTAGCGGGTGAGTTCGATGAATGGAATGGCTTCACTGACGGCCATGACGGCGCGGCTCATGAGTGGGCTGTATCCCTCGAATCCGTGCTTTCGGGCGGGTGCGTAGGTTCGGACGTAGCCGCGGCTGAGACCGCCGCTGTAGGTGAGCGAGTGCTTGATACGCCCCACGCCCCAGCCTTCGTGGTAGAGCATGAGGTTGTGGACCACCGAGCGGATGGTTAGCTCGGGGTTCTCTTCGATCGGGTAGTCCTTGAGATTCTCATCGCCACCGTCCCCGTCGAAAAGATGTTTCCAGTTCGGATAGCGCTCACGGATTCCGCGGCAGAGGGCCAGAGCCATGGTGCCGCATTCCACGTCGAGTGGTTTGTAATCTTCCAGCACCCGCAGGGTTTCCGACGGATTTAAAGTGCGCGGATCTCCGGAAATCTCTTCCAGAAAGAGCCCGAGTCCGAGTGGCTCCAGGAAGGCTCGGGCCTGAGCCCAATCGGGTCCATCGCCCAGGTGAAGCGTGAAGGCTTTGAGCCGTGAGGGACTCATGCCGAGGCGGCGCATCTGGAAGTAGGTGGCCAAAAAAACCGCGCCGCTATCGACTCCGCCGGAGAAGGCGACCCCGATGGGTTCACTCGAATCGATCGAGCCGAGTTGCTTGCCGATCTCGTCGGCCAGGGCCCCGATGTATTGGCGACCGATGGTGTCGAGGTCAGCCGGCAGAGAATTGGGGACGGGGTTGAAGTAGCGGGTGTAGACCGGATCTGGATCCGGGCAGCCGATGAGCTGGATTTCCACTACGTAGTGCGCCGGCACCATGCGTGTGTAGCTCGGATGGAACTGGTCCGCCAAACCCTCGAGCTGCAGTTGGGCGTGGATGGCATCCATCCGGTCGGCCACGATGAGGGCCGGACCCTCCGCTCGTTTTGCCAAGAAGTAGCGCATCGGGCGATCGAGGGAGCGAGCCATGCGCACGGTCTTTCCGTCGCGGGCCAAGAGGGCGAAGGAACCGTCGATCTCTGCCACACGGGCTGCATCGCCGCTGAGGACCCGTTCAACGGCCTCCGCCTGCGAAACATTTCGCAGACGGTTCAGCGTGGGGTCCAGGAGGTTGACAACGCGTTCAACGTACTCGGGAAGCATGGGCGACACTTTGGTTCAAGTCGGGGCGGTGATCAACCGGTCCGTTGGACTTGGGTGTGTCGGCCACGGGTCGGTTGGCGGCTACTCCAGGACGATCCGTCCCCAATCTTCAGGCCGTCCCTGAACGCCGGGTCGTGGGGACCAGGCCAGTCGGGTGCGGTTGATGTTTTCTCCGGGCTGGGCATCAACCTTGTCGCCGTCATAGATCAACACATTGAACCCAGCACCGACGCCGGACTTTCCTTTCAATCCCAACTCCCGCAACGGGATGAGCGCACGGAGAGTGTAACCATCAGCAGTGCGCCACGAAAGCAGGCGGGTGCCCGGAGAATGGGTTTCTAGCGGGCCAGGATTGGCATCGGCATCGCGGGCACCCCGGACCTGGCCGGAACGGTCGAAGGGAAAGATACCGGTTTTCCAGCAAGCCAGCGTGTGTTCAGCACCAGCTGAGGGGTCCACACAAAGCTCTACCGAATCGCTCCGCCAATGCCCCTTGATGTCATTGGTTTCGATGTTGGAAACCACATGGTCATCCCGGATCTGGATTTCCACCCAGAGGTGTTTGCCGTCATGGCCTAAACGGAATCGACCACTGCAGTCTGAAGCGCCGTCTGAGCGGCCTTGCCAGGCTTGCTCGGGCCCGATGGTGGTGATGGGCAAGGCCTTCCAGGCTGGGTCCTCGCTGTTTTGATTCCAGGGGAGTGCTGCGATTCTGGGGACCTTCAGGGATGGCACCGGGTGCAGGCGGACCATTGTTCGGTGGTCACCGACCCTCGCCAGCAGTGTGACGTCCTCACGGGCCGTGGCCGGGGCCATGACGCCCACTCGACCTCCCGATATTACTCGCGCCGACCAGCTGGGTGGGGTTTGGAACTGCACCGTTGCCTGGGCTAAAGAACGGTCCCGGAAAAGGGACAGGCTCGTTTCTTGGCCGGCGACGACGGGGACATCGGCCTGAAAGGACTGGGCCGCATGGGCGATCCGGTGGACGCGGACAAACTCTCGGTAACGAGCCACCGCAGGTCTTGGAACGAAAAACAGGTCGGTGTCTTCAGTTGTCTCCGGCACCGGAAACCCCGGAAACCCATCCCAACGCGGGGGACAGGCTCCTAAAGCCTCGGGGAGTGGAAGCCCTTGGAAGAGATCAGTTTCGGTGGGGTGGATGGGCAGGACGCTGCAAACCGGGGTGAACCATTGGTTGGTGGTGCGACGAAACCACGGCGACTGGGCAATGGAACCAAATGCCTGGGATCGGTGGTTCGACAGGGCCTCGGCGGCAACGCTCACCGGCCGGCGTCCGTCGGGTAGGGTCTGAGTGAGCGCGATCGACAAAGACTGCCCCGGATTCGCGGCGGCCCCGGAATAAAAAAGCTTCCGCGGTCGCCATGGGGACAGGCCTTCCAGGCGCAGGTGGTCCGGAAATCGGTTGGGATCCGCCGCGGCCTCGAAGGCCTCGGTGGCTAGCCATCCGGCAGCTTGATGGTTGCCGTGCTGCCCGGGCGACGGGGCGGGGTTCATGGTGACCACCACCTCTGGTCTCAAGGTGCGGATAACCCGAACCAAGCGGCCGAGGGTGTCCGAGTGGTTCCATCGCTCTAGGGTGACACCGAGACTTTCGGTGTAGGCGAAGTCGGCCTTATCGAGGAAATGCACTTGTTGCACACCCAGTCCTCGAAGGGCGTCCCGCAGTTCGATCTCCCGCAGGATTCCTAGAGCCGGTCCCGACTGGGTTCCCACCATGTTGCCTCCGCCTTCGCCCCGAGTGCAGTAGACATGGGCAATGGAACGACCAGAACCATGGCTCAGCGAGGCGATGGTGGCTGCCACGCCGGTTTCGTCGTCGGGATGGGCGAAGACACCCAACAGGTCTACCTTCAATCGGGCTGCCCCGGATTCGTTGGCCCGGCGGGAGGTTTGACCTTCGAGGATCGCGGGCAACAGGGTCGAAGACAGCAGTGACGACAGCAGCAGCGACAAGACGGTGCGGGCCGGAGGGAACATGGCCGCAGGCTGCTCCGATCTGCGGATTCGGGCAATCCCGAGAGCGTTGTCGGGAGAATTTCCGGGGCAGGGCTTAGGGCGTGATGCAGCGGCCGATGATGCGTCCTCGAGACAGATCGAATGGAGACAGTTCGAGTTCCACGGTGTCGCCGGGTTGGATCGCGCCGATCACCGGTTGGAGCTTGCGGGTGACATGGGCCACCAGTTCATAGCCGTTGCTCAGGCGCATGCGATAGGCGGCAACTCCCAGCAGACTTAGGACCTGGGCCGGGACGTGGATGGCATCTTCTTTGGGCATGGCAGGTAGACGAGGAAGGGTTTGGCTGGGGGCTGAAGGATCGAAAGCAGGAAGGCGAAGAGGGGTCTCTTCGCCTTCCGATGTTGGATGCAGGAAACCGCAGTTCCGGCGATCAGGGCAACGAGGTAGCGCCCATCAGGTAACGGTCGCACTCACGAGCCGCGCCGCGGCCTTCATTGAAGGCCCAAACCACAAGGCTTTGGCCCCGGCGACAGTCACCGGCGGCAAACACTTTCGGAATGCTCGTGGTGAAGCGGCCATGCTCGGCCTTGATGTTGGAACGCGGATCGCGCTCCAAACCGAGAGACTCGAGCAACGGCTGCTCGGGTCCGACAAAGCCCATGGCTAAGAGAACGAGCTGGGCCGGAACGACCCGATCGGTGCCGGGCACATCCACAGGGGTGAATTGGCCCTTATCGTTGCGCTCCCAGCGGATCTCCACCAGATGCACTCCCGACACGTTGCCTTGATCGTCGGTGAGGAACTTCTTGGCGGTCGTCAGGTAGACGCGCGGATCGGCGCCATACGCAGCGGCAGCCTCTTCTTGACCGTAGTCCATCTTGTAAGTCTTGGGCCACTCCGGCCACGGGTTGTCCTTGGCGCGCTCGGTGGGCGGCTTGGGTAGGATTTCCACCTGGATGAGGCTCTTGCAACCGTGACGCATGGACGTGCCCACGCAGTCCGTGCCGGTGTCGCCACCACCAATGATGATGACGTCCTTGCCGTTCGCAGAGATCGGAGGCTGAGCCTTGTCGAGCAGGGCTTTGGTGTTGCCGTGGAGGAACTCCATGGCGAAGTGAATGCCCTTGGATTGCCGGCCTTCGATGGGCAAATCCCGGGGCTTGGTGGCACCGGTACACAGAACCACGGCGTCGAAATCTTCGACGAGTTGGGCGGATGTGATGTCGCGCCCCACCTCGCTGTTGCAGCGGAAGGCGATGCCCTCACGCTCCATTTGTTTGATGCGGCGCAGCACGACCTTTTGCTTGTCGAGCTTCATGTTCGGAATGCCGTACATGAGCAGGCCGCCGGGACGGTCGGCGCGCTCGAACACAGTGACATAATGGCCAGCCTTGTTGAGCTGGGCTGCCGCAGAGAGTCCCGCGGGGCCGGAACCGATGACGGCCACTTTCTTGCCGGTCCGCTTTTTGGGCGGCTGCGGCTTGACCCAGCCTTTTTCCCAAGCGTGGTCGATGATGGTGCACTCAATGTTCTTAATGGTCACCGGCGGCGCATTGATGCCGAGGACACAAGAACCCTCGCAGGGTGCCGGACACACTCGGCCGGTGAACTCTGGGAAGTTGTTGGTCTTGTGCAGACGGTCTAGTGCTTCTTTCCACAGGCCCCGGTACACGAGATCGTTCCACTCGGGGATCAGGTTGTTGATAGGGCATCCGCTGGCCATGCCGCTGATCAGCGAACCGTTGTGGCAGAAGGGCACGCCGCAATCCATGCACCGGGCTCCTTGCTGGCGCAGACTCTGGTCGTCCATGTGTTCATGGAATTCGTTCCAGTCTTTGATGCGTTTCAGGGCGCTACGGTCGAGAGGGAGCTCGCGCGCGTATTCTAGGAATCCTGTGGGTTTTCCCATATCTCTATGTCGTTTGAAGGCCTTGGTCTCGTGACGATTTGCGGGGTTCTGTGTCGCGCTTGAATATTAGCCCCCACCAGTCCGGGAGACGTCTTTGGAGTTGGCTTCGAAGGCAGCATTCAGTGCGTCATCGCCCGTGAGACCATCGGCCTGGGCTTTGAGCAGCGCTGTGAGCACGCGCTTGTAGTCGCGGGGCATTACCTTGATGAACTTCGCTTGCGTGGTGCTCCAGTCCTTCAGGATGGAGGCGGCCCGGGTGCTCTTGGTGTTGATCGCGTGGTTTTGGAGCATCTCCTGGAGCACTGCGTTATCGGACTCTTCTAGCTTCTCCAAGGCGACCATTTGCATGTTGCACTTGGAGGGGAAGTCGCCGACCTCGTCGTAGATATAAGCAACGCCACCGGACATGCCGGCTGCGAAATTGCGGCCGGTCGGTCCGAGAATGACCACCGTTCCGCCGGTCATGTACTCGCAGCCATGGTCTCCCACGGCTTCGACGACGGCCTTGACGCCGGAATTGCGGACGCCAAATCGCTCACCCGCCATGCCGCGGATGAAGACTTCACCCTGGGTCGCGCCATACAACGCAACGTTGCCGACGATCATGTTCTCTTCCGGTGCAAAGGTGCTGGCTGCCGGCGGATACAAGATGAGTTTGCCGCCGCTCAGGCCCTTACCAAAGTAGTCGTTGGCATCGCCCTCGAGCGTGAAGGACATGCCCTTGGGCATGAACGCGCCGAAACTCTGACCAGCACTGCCTTGGAAGGTGATTTGGATGGTGTCTTCTGGCAGTCCGGCGGCACCGCGTTGGCGGGTCAGCTCGCTGCCGGTGATGGTTCCGACCACGCGGTTGACGTTGCGAATGGGAAGGGTCGCTTTGACCTTCTCTCCTCGCTCGATGGCGGGTAGGCACAACGGAAGGAGCTGGGTGATATCCAGCGATTTGTCGATGCCGTGATCTTGGATCATCTGGCAGTAACGTCCGACTTCGGGCCCGGCCTCCGGCTGATAGAGGATCTTGCTGAAGTCGACCCCCTTGGCCTTCCAGTGCTCGATGGCCTTCCGGGGCTCGAGCCGGTCGGTGCGGCCCACCATCTCGGTGATGGAGCGGAAACCGAGTTGCGCCATGATCTCGCGAACTTCCTGAGCAATGAAGCGCATGAAGTTGATCGCATGCTCCGGTTCGCCGGTGAAGCGCTTGCGCAGTTCAGGGTCTTGAGTGGCGACGCCCACAGGGCACGTGTTCAGATGACACACGCGCATCATGATGCAGCCCAGTGACACCAGGGGCGCGGTGGCAAATCCGAACTCCTCGGCACCCAGCAGCGCAGCGATGACCACGTCGCGGCCGGTTTTCAGTTGACCGTCGGTCTCGACCACGATGCGCGAGCGCAGGTTGTTGAGCACCAGGGTCTGGTGAGTTTCGGCCAAGCCGAGTTCCCAAGGAATGCCCGCGTGCTTGATGGAAGTCTGGGGTGAAGCACCCGTGCCGCCATCGTAACCCGAGATGAGCACCACGTCGGCATGCGCCTTGGCCACGCCGGCGGCGATGGTGCCGACGCCCACCTCGGACACCAGCTTGACGCTGATCCGGGCGTGGATGTTGGCGTTCTTTAGATCGTGGATTAACTCGGCCAGATCCTCGATGGAATAGATGTCGTGGTGCGGCGGCGGGGAAATCAGACCGACACCCGGGGTCGAGTGACGGGTCTTGGCCACCCATGGGTACACCTTGGTGCCTGGCAATTGGCCGCCCTCACCGGGCTTGGCGCCCTGGGCCATCTTGATCTGGAGTTCTTGGGCGCTGACCAGATACTGGCTGGTCACACCAAAGCGCCCGGATGCCACTTGCTTGATGGCGGAATTCTTGGAGTCGCCGTTGGGCAGGGGAATAAAACGTTCCGGATCTTCGCCGCCCTCGCCGGTGTTGGACTTGCCGCCCAGACGGTTCATGGCGATGGCTAGGGTCTCATGGGCCTCCTGGGAGATGGATCCATAGCTCATCGCGCCGGTCTTGAACCGCTTCACGATGGACTCGACCGATTCAACCTCTTCGATGGGGATGGGGCTCGACGACTTGAAGTCGAGGAGTCCTCGCAGTGTGGCCCAATGCTTGAACTGCTCATTGACCGACTTGGAGTAGTCTTGGAAGGCCTTGAAATCTCCGTTGCGCACCGCTTTTTGCAGCTTGTGCACCGTATCGGGATTGAACAGGTGGTACTCGCCATCGCGACGCCACTGATACCGGCCACCGACATCGAGCGTGGGGTTCTGCGACTTCCGGTCGGGGAAGGCGGTCCGGTGACGAATTTCGATGTCGCGGGCGATCTCCTCCATACCGACACCTTCCACGCGGGTCGGTGTCCAGGTGAAGTAGCGATCCACGACGGCCTCGTTAATACCGACCGCCTCGAAGATTTGGGCGCCGCGGTAGGACTGGATGGTTGAGATACCCATCTTGGAGGCCACCTTGATGACGCCCTTGACTGCGGACTTGACGAAGTTCTTGTGGGCGGTTTTGGAGTCGACGTTGGTGAGCAACCCCTGATGGATCATGTCGTCGATCGACTCGAAGGCCAGATACGGATTAATCGCTCCGCACCCGTAGCCGATGAGCAGCGAGAAGTGATGAACCTCGCGCGGTTCGCCCGACTCGAGAACGAGCCCGACGCGGTTGCGGTCGCCTTCGCGAATCAAGTGATGGTGGAGGCCGCTGACAGCCAGCAATGCCGGGATGGCCGCGCTCTTGGCGCTGAGTCCGCGGTCAGACAGGATCAGAATATTGACCCCGTCGTGGATGGCCTTGGAGGCCGCCTTGAAGAGGTCTTTCAGGGCCTTCTCAAGTCCCTTGGAGCCCTTATCCACCTTGTAAAGGATGGGGAGCGTGACCGACTTGTAGCCCGACTGATTGATGCTCTTGAGCTTGGCTAATTCTTCGTTAGTCAGCACCGGCGACTTTAACTCGATGAGGTGGCAGCTCTCCGCTGACGGGGTGAGCAGGTTCTTTTCGGAGCCGATGGTGGTGATCGCGCTGGTAACAATCTCTTCGCGGATACAGTCGATCGGAGGATTGGTGACCTGCGCGAAGAGCTGGTGGAAGTAGTTGTAGAGCAGCTGCGAGTGGTTGGACAACACCGCCAAGGGCGTGTCGGTTCCCATCGAGCCGATGGCTTCAACGCCGTCGCGGGCCATGGGTACCAGCAGCATTTTCAGGTCTTCGAAAGAATAACCAAAGGCCTGTTGGCGTTGCAAAACCGTGGAGTGGCCGGGCTCGGGCAAGTGCTCCGGGTCGGGCAACGAGGACAACTCGATCAAGTGCTGGTTAAGCCACTGACGATAGGGTTGTTCAATGGCGATCTGTTCCTTGATCTCGGCATCATCCACGATCCGGCCCAGGGCCGTGTCGATGTAGAACATGCGGCCGGGTTGGAGACGGCCCTTATGGGCGATGTTCTCCGGAGCAATATCGAGCACGCCGACCTCTGAGGCCATGATGACCTGGTCGTCCTTGGTGACGTAATAGCGCGACGGGCGCAGGCCGTTGCGGTCCAGAGACGCTCCGATGCGCACACCGTCGGTGAAGGCCACGCAGGCAGGGCCATCCCACGGTTCCATCAGGCAGGAGTGATACTCGTAGAACGCCTTCTTCTCGTCGCTCATCGACTCATGATTGGCCCAGGGTTCTGGGATCATCATCATCATCGCGTGCGGCAAGGAGCGGCCGGCCAGTACTAGCAATTCCAGTACGTTGTCGAACATGGCCGAGTCGCTGCCGTCAGGGTCGACGATAGGCAGGATCTTCTGGATGTCGTCACCGAAGGCGTCGGACTGGAACAGAGCCTCGCGGGCCCGCATCCAGTTGATGTTGCCGCGCAGCGTGTTGATTTCGCCGTTGTGAGCGATGTAGCGGTAGGGGTGCGAACGGGCCCAACTCGGGAACGTGTTGGTGCTGAAGCGGGAGTGGACCAGTGCCAGACCCGACTTCATGTCTGGGTTCTTGAGGTCTAGGAAGTACTTGTCGACCTGTTCGGTCATCAGCATTCCTTTGTACACGAGGGTGCGGCAGGAAAGGCTGCAAATGTACCAGTACCCGGCGCCGTCCTTGGTGGAGCAACGAATCTCGGAGTACGAGCGCTTGCGGATGACGTAGAGTTTCCGCTCGAAGGCTAAGTCGTCGCTGAGTTCCGGGTTCTTGCCGATGAAGACCTGTCGGACATGGGGTTCCGAAGACTTCGCAGTCTCGCCGAGCGAGCTGTTGTCAGTTGGCACGGTGCGCCAGCCCAAGAGATCTTGGCCTTCCGATTGAATGATCTTCTCGAAGGCCATCTCCAGCTTGCGGCGCTGCCGCGGATCCCGGGGCAAGTACACCATGCCCACGCCGTACTGACCGGGGGGCGGCAGGGTGATACCCACACGCTGGGTTTCGCTGGCCAAGAACTCGTGAGGCATCTGGATGAGGATGCCGGCACCGTCGCCTGTGTTGGCTTCACAGCCGCACGCGCCGCGGTGGTCCAGATTCCGAAGAATTTGGAGCCCTTGTTGGACCACAGAATGAGTCTGGGTTCCCTTGATGTTGGCGACAAAACCGACGCCACACGCGTCGTGTTCGAAGTCAGGCCGGTAGAGTGAGTTCGGTACGGACGGGTACGAGTTCATTCAACGGGAAATAGTGAAACCTTGTTTGGGTCCAAGTGAGCAAAGTGAACCAACCGAAATGATGGGGAGCAAAATATTTTTTGAAACGGACCGGGAAATACCTTTCAAGGGCAGAACCGCATAACGATTCCGTCGAGAATTTTCCGGTCGTGAGGTGAATCCGGGAAGTTCAGCTCTTCCAGTCAAACGCGCGTTTTTTGACGGCGTAGACGTATCCGACAAAGACGATTCCCAAGAAAGAAAGCATCCCGCCGAGGCCGAGTGCCAGATCCGTCCGGGCCAGTTCTTTGAAAGTCACAGCCCACGGGTACATGAAAACTACCTCGATATCGAACAGGACGAATAGCAGGGCGACTAGATAGAACTTAATGCTGAGTCGAGCGCTGCCCTCGCCCTGCGGCAACATTCCGCACTCGTAGGGGATGTCTTTGGTTTGAGTCCGACGGCCTGATTTCCCGAGCAACACGGACACGGCCAAGGTTCCAGCGGCAAAATTGGCAGCCACGAACAGCAGCATCAGCACCGGAAGGTACTGGTTCAGTTGAGTATCCATCAATGGGTACATGGTGGGATCGAAGCCGTTTCCCGGCAAGTGGACATTGAGTCCAGCGCTTCAAAAAAGCCTGTCCCTTTTGAAGAGCCTGTCCCTTTTGAAGAGCCTGTCCCTTTTGAAGAGCCTGTCCCTTTTGAAGAGCCTGTCCCTTTTGAAGAGCCTGTCCCTTTTTTGGGGAATCAGATGAATTTGGTCTGGAAATGGTTTTGACAGTGCAGGGGAGGGGGGTACGTTGATTTTATTCCAGACGGAAATGGTCTGGTTCAAGGGATGCAAATCACCAAAGCAGGAGAATACGGGGTTTTAGGGCTAATTGCCCTTTCTCGCCGTCCTTTGGGCGAGGTGGTCATGATCGACATCCTCTGTGAAGAAGAGTGTGTCCCGAAAAGTTTTCTGGGTAAAATTTTCCAGAATCTCAGCAAGTCGGGCTTGGTGGGCTCGACCCGCGGGTCCGGTGGGGGCTTCTACCTCACCCGTCCAGCCTCTGATATCACCGTGCTTGAGATCTTGGAGTCCATCGAGGGGCCAATCGCTCTACAGCGATGCCTCGAAATCGATGTGGGCTGTGAACACAGTAGTGGTTGTGCGCTGTGTGGTTTGTTGGCCGAGGCTCAGGAGCGGATGAAAGAAGTTTTTGCCGGCACAAGCTTGGCCACCTTGGCAGGACGCCACTTGCCCAATGGTCTGGTTCAGCAGGCTCGTTCGGTTCGAACCCCCAAGATTTCTTTGACGGCCTCTGAGGTGACCGTTGACCTCCAGTCAGACGGAACCGCAGTGGCCCCAAGTCTAAATTAATTTCAATTTTATGAGCGAAACTTACACGTTGTACAATTCCACGGTGATGGAGCACTTCATGAATCCTCGCAATATGGGGGATTTGAAGGATGCGGATGGTGTGGGTGAGGTGGGAGCCGCCGCCTGCGGAGACATCATGAAAATCTCCCTCAAGATCAAGGATGGTCGAATTGAGGACGCCCGGTTCAAGACGTTCGGATGCGGTTCAGCCATTGCTAGTTCAAGCATGGCCACTGAACTAATCAAGGGACGCACTATCGACGAGGCGATGTCCTTCTCCAATCAGGAGGTAGTAGATGCCCTCGGTGGTTTGCCGCCGGTTAAGATCCATTGCTCGGTCCTTGCAGAGGAGGCTCTCAAGGCGGCATTGGAGGATTATGTGAAGCGAAACCCTTCCGCGGCCGCCAAGGTGGCGACGACGGATTCGGTTGCTGCCTAATTTGTCCGCCTTCAGTGGCCTGCAGTCGGAGGAAGTTTCGACGACTGCAGGCTTTCTTTGTGGTTTAAAGCCGTTCCCGGTCTATTGCTGTCGGAATGCCGGGGTTATTCTTAGCCAACTCTGCACCGTCTGATCCTCTGATTGTTCCATCCATGCGCCAGGTTTTCCTTGATCACCAGTCTTCGACTCCGGTCCTTCCAGAGGTCTTCGAAGCCATGCGGCCCTACTTTACCGAGTATTTTGGTAATGCTTCTTCGCTCCACCAGCATGGTCTTCGGGTCCGGGACGCTCTGAAGCGCGCGCGCCAGCAAATGGCCGCATTGATCGGCGCCGAGAGCGAAGAGGAGATCTATTTCACTTCGGATGGCACCGAATCCTCTAACTTAGCCATCAAGGGCGCGGCCTATGCGAACGAGCGCAAGGGCAAGCACTTGGTGATTTCCGCAACGGAACATCCGAGTGTGATGAATTCCTTGGAGTTCTTGGAAAAGCAGGGGTGGACATGCACTCGAGTTGGTGTGACGCCTCAGGGGATGATTCGGTTGGACGAACTCGAGGCAGCCATCACGCCCCAGACGGTGCTTGTGGCAGTGCATCATGTGAACCACGACATCGGTACTATTCAACCGATGCGTGAGGTGGGGCAGATCTGTGCCACCAAAAACGTGCCCCTTTACGTAGACTGTGAGGCCAGTGCCGGGTGGTTGCCCATTGATGTGAAGGAGTGGGGGGCGGCTATGGTGAGTTTCTCTCCCCACCGGTTCTACGGTCCTAAGGGGGTTGGTGTGCTCTACCGCAATCGCAAAGCTCGCATTGTCAGCGTGATCCATGGCGGTGTGCAGGAGGGAGGGCGTCGGGCTGGCACCGAGAATATTCCAGCGATCGTCGGTGGCGGAGTGGCCGCAGAAATAGCCCAGGAACGGCTCTCACAACGGGTTGCTCACGTGGCTCCGTTGCAGAAACGGCTTTGGGAAGGTCTCAAGCTGAATGTTCCTTACATCCAGCTCAACGGCCCAGAACCGGGGCCCAATCGCATTTCGACCAATTTAAACCTCTCAACCGAGTTCATCGAGGGTGAGGGGCAGTTGCTGCTCTGCGACATGAACGGAATCTCCGTAGCGAGCGGATCGAGCTGCGTGAGCAAGAGTCTCAAGATCTCCCATGTTCTGGGAGCCATCGGCCTAGATCATGCGCTGGCACAGGGGAATATCATCATGACTCTTGGCGAGGCCAACACCGAAGCCGACATTGACTACGTGGTTGAAACCTTCGCCAAGATTGCCTCCAAGCTCCGGGGGATGTCCCCGATGTGGGATGAGTTTGAACACGGTGTGATCGACTCGGTCATTGCACCCACCGGCCGCGGAAAGTCCTTTAGTCAGCATGCGGCTGAAGTGTCTGGAAAGTCGGCGCATTAGAATCGATCCGCAGATTTGAAACCCGTTGATCTGAGACTGTTTCCGTGGGCGGTTTCCTTGATTTGCACAATTTGACTCCTGCAGTAAGATACAGATGATGACCATAAACATGACTTTGGCTCATGCCTTGACTGTGTCGGCGTTCTTGTTGGTTCCTGCTGCGATAAACGCTGCAACTTCTTCGGAATTGCGAACGGGTGCCTTGAAGGTTCTAGCGCCTATTCCTGACAAAATGCCGGGTGCAGAAAACGACACTCCGGCTCGAGTAAAACTCGGTCGGGACCTGTTCTTTGAGAAGAAACTTTCGGCCAACAACACCCAATCTTGCAATTCTTGCCATGCGGTGGATCAGAACCGTGGTGGCGTAGACAACGAGCCGACCTCTCCGGGTGCCTTCGGAAAGCGGGGTGGCCGAAATTCTCCGACAGTGCTCAACGCGGGCTTCCATATCGCCCAGTTCTGGGATGGTCGCGCCAAGACCTTAGAGGATCAGGCCAAGGGACCGGTGCTCAACCCGGGTGAAATGGCCATGCCCAGCGAGGCGGCGGTCATCGAGAAGCTCAAGGCTGAGAAGAAGTATGTCGGAGCCTTCAAGAAGGCATTTCCCAGCGAGTCGGATCCGCTGACTTACGACAATTTTGCTAAGGCTGTCGGCGCATTTGAGCGAACCCTCCGCACGCACGACCGATTTGATGATTTTCTAAAGGGCGACGACAAGGCACTCACCGCTGCTGAACTGAAGGGACTCGACACCTTCTTGTCCATCGGTTGCACCACCTGCCATACAGGTCCGCTCCTCGGAGGTAACGACTACAAGAAGCTTGGAATTCTCAATGCCTACGAAAACACCTCGGACAAGGGGCGCATCGAGGTGACCAAGGAAGACTACGACGAGTTTGTCTTCAAGGTGCCCAGCCTCCGCAACATCGCCCTGACTGCGCCGTATTTCCATGACGGCAGCCAGAAGACGTTGGAAGAGACGGTCCAGAAGATGGCTTGGCTACAATTGGGTAAGAGGCTCTCGGCCGAAGAAACTAGCGACCTGACGGCCTTCCTCCGAGCACTCTCCGACAAGAAACGCGCGGTTGTCGCGGCCAAGTGAACCGCTGACGAATTTTTTTCAGGGGTGGAGCCGTCCTGTGGGATGGTCCACCCCGTTTTTACAACGGCTAAAACCCTCGTATTCCGAGCAAAATCATCCATGGCAACCATTTTAGAGTCCTCCGTGATGGAAGCGCTGCGCACGGTCAAGTATCCCGGATACAGCCGAGACATCGTTTCTTTCGGATTGGTGAAAGGTGTTCAGATTGACGGAGGTGCAGTGGGAGTGCTTCTTGAATTGACCACTCCGAATCCGGAGATCGGCAATCAAATCGCCGACGCAGCCAAGGCCGCATTGCGGGACCAGATCGAGGGAATCACTGACGCCCATGTGCAGGTCCAGGTTCCGACACAGACCTCGGCGGTTTCGGCTACTCCGGCCAATACTGGGGTCCCTCAGCGCAATCGCATGCCGGGAGTTCGTCGGGTGGTTGCGGTGGCCTCGGGCAAGGGAGGGGTCGGTAAGTCCACGTGTTCGGTCAATTTGGCGTGCGCCTTGGCGCGTGCTGGATTGCGGGTAGGCCTTCTGGATTGTGATATCTACGGCCCGAGCATTCCGCTGATGATGGGTATTCAGGAGCGGCCCACCCTCACCGATGATGAGCGCTTGGTGCCACCGGTGCGCCACGGGGTGAAGCTCATGAGTATGGGCTTTCTCATTGATCCGGAACAGGCCGTCATCTGGCGTGGGCCGATGATCCAGAAAACCATCCATCAGTTTATCAATCAGGTGGCCTGGGGTGATTTGGACTACTTGTTGGTGGATCTACCGCCGGGCACCGGCGATGCCCAGTTGTCCTTGTGCCAGTCGGTGCCGCTGGATGGCGGTGTCATCATTACTACCCCGCAAGAAGCCTCTTTGGGAGTGGTCCGCAAGGGAATGTCGCTCTTTGAGAAGGTTCAGGTTCCGATCCTGGGTATCGTGGAGAACATGAGTGGTTTCCGTCTCGCCGATGGGACACGCGTGGACATCTTCGGGCATGGCGGAGGCCGTCTTGAGGCCGAGCGCAAGGGAGTGACGTTCTTGGGGGAAATCCCGTTGGTTGTCGCGATCCGCGAGGGCGGGGATCGTGGCGAACCGGTGGTGGTGGCTGACCCAATGGGTGAGGCGGCCCGGGCATTCTCAGCGGTGGCTGCCGGGTTGCAGCAATGTTTTCCGGGCGGCTGAACTTGGGGCGATCTCAGGATGAAAACCTTGGGTATTGCCGACTAGGCCTGCTGCAGCGATCCTACGACCGTGTTTCGTGAACTGGGCAAGATGCTGGTGCTTTTTTGGGTGACCCTTAGGGCATTGCCGAGGATTTTTCGCTATCGGCGCAATTTGGCCGAGCAGTTGTTCGAGATTGGCAACGCCAGTCTTTTCATGGCGTGCGTGCTCTCGCTCTTCATTGGCGGCGTGTTGTCGTTGCAGGCGGGACCATTGCTGGCTCAGCGAGGTCTCGGTTCCATGTTGGGTGGTTTGGTCGGAGCCTCGCTCGCCAAAGAACTGGGGCCGGTGATGATGTCGATCCTCATCGCGGGTCGCATCGGTTCGGCGATGGCGGCCGAGTTGGGGTCCATGAGAGTTTACCAAGAAATCGATGCCCTGCGCACCCTGAACATCGATCCGGTCGAGTACCTCGTGCTACCGCGCGTCGTCGCCATATCACTGGCGCTCCCATGCCTGCTGGTGTTTTCGCTGCTCATTGGTTCAGCCGGTGGCGCCTTCGTGGCGGCCCTCAACCCGGAAGTTGCTGTGTCGGCAACTGCCTTCTTCAACAGTCTCAAGGCGACGTTAGAACCGCGGGACATCATCCACGGACTGATTAAGACATTCCTCTTCGCCATAACGGTGGGTGTGGTCTGTTGCAATCAGGGCCTCGACACGATGGGCGGCCCACGCGGAATCGGGCGCAGCGTCACCAAGGCGGTTGTGAACTCAATCGTGTTCATTCTAGTGCTCGACTATGTCATCACTCGGATGCTCTTACCGTTCACTAAGGCCTCGATGGCGGGAGGGTTCTAAAATCCATGACTTTTGCGAAGATCGCTGAATCGGGCGTGGCCGTCCGAGTCCACCAACTCCGAAAATCCTTCGGCTCCCAGATCGTTCTCGACGGCGTTGACCTTGAGATCCAACCCGGGGAGATCTTTGTTCTAATGGGGCCGAGCGGCTCCGGGAAATCGGTGTTGCTGCGCCATCTCATCGGTCTTGAGACGGCCGATTCTGGCGAGATTCATCTCAACGGGACGCGCATCGAAGACGAAGGCATTCGTGATCGGTTCCGCTTGGCTATGGTGTTCCAGAGCGGAGGTTTGCTTAACTCGCTCACGGTGGGTGAAAATGTCGGCCTTTATCTGTCGGAACATCGACTGAAACCCGCGGCAGAGATTGAACGGATCGTTCAAGAGAAACTGGCGTTGGTACACCTGGGACCGAAGGATTCCCTGAAATATCCGTCGGAACTTTCGGGCGGTATGAAGAAACGGGTAGCCATTGCTCGAGCATTGGTAATGGAACCGCAGGTTGTTCTTTATGATGAGCCGACCAGTGAATTGGATCCACTGGTCGCAGTGACGGTCGGACGAGAAATTGTCCGAGCCAATGCCATGACTCATGCCACCACGCTGGTGGTGACCCATGATCGAGACCTCGCTTTCGGTATCGCCAATCGTATCGCATTTCTCAGCGAAGGGCGGATCGTGGCCGTGGGCACGCCGGAAGTGATTCGTGCTTCGCAGGATCCGTTAATCCGTCGATTTCTTTCCGCCGATTTTACTCGGGATTGAACGGTTGCCCCGATTTTCCAGCGTCACTCGTCTCACTGAGTGAGTCACCACTGGCTCCGGTTCGAACTGCTAGATAGCCTGGGTCCATGCGAGGGTTTTTCTCTTGGATCGGTCTAGAAGTTTTGCCGGTACCGCGCGCCGGGATGCCTCAGCTTATTCCTTCCGGCGCGGTGATCCCGGATTCGATGGGTTTCTCAGCGGGAGACTGAATGGGGCCCCGGAGTCGATCACTTCGGGGTCGAGGCCGCCTTGCGGATGATCCGAGACGGGCGGTGTTCCGGGAAATCGCGGGCATAGCGGTCCCGTAGTGCCTGAGGATCGGACTTCATCAGGTAGATGCGGCCACGGATCTGTTTAGTTTCACCGGGTTGCAGGCCTCCGAGACGCAAATCCGAGTGCAGGCAGCGGATGACCCCTTGGAAGAGTTCCTGATAAGGCTCCCAGGCCGTGGCGAAGATCCATTGGCCGTCGCCGCTGAAGGCCCCGATCAACCCATCATCGGGCACCACCGGACTCAGGGGGCGTGGGTTCACATCGGTGCGGGGGACGTGGAGAGGACACCAGGTTTGCCCAGGAACATACCGCGCGGCTTTGACCCACGGCTTGATTTCAGGGAAGCGCGTGACCCGGTTGCTCAAGATCAGGAAACACTGAGGCAGGTAGTCGTCGAGATTCGTGCTGGAGGCCGGAAAGCCGGTGAAATTCCCTAACCGCACGCAGGCCTGCGCCCAGTGGGCCTCGGAGCGTTTCGGACCGGGGTTGTGGGCTACGAGGCGGAAGTCCACATCATCGCTCCCCGCGCGGATGGTGTGATCGACCACTACTCCGTCTGCCAAAGTGTCTCGGAGTTTCAGGGTTTTTCGATCGGCGCTCAGGCTAATTAATTCGGCTCGGTGCGGGATGACCGTGTGCTTCACCCAATCCGCCTCGGTGGATCCGGCCCGGCAATAGGCCTCCAGGTAGTTTACCTCGATCACCTTGCCCGGCAGGTGATCCCCCTCGATGTAGAGCCAATGCGGCGCCTTGAAGCGCAGCGTCAGCGAGTCGGCCCGGCCCAAGGGCAGCAGCATCAACAGAAAGATTGAGACGCGTAGCCACCTCAAAGGGGACAGGTGGTTTGGCCGGTGGGCCTGCGTGATCGGGGTCATTCCCGGGAGCCTTCACACCCATCAGCCCAAGGCAAGTGGGCGCGTCGATTTTTCGGCGGACGAGTCCGTCGCTCCCCGAATCCTGTAGCAACACGGGAGGCGGGTCGGTGGCGATGTCGCATCGCAGAACTGCGGGCGGCTCGCCCGAGGTGGCGCTTGGTCCGCCGGTCGCGCTGCGGGCACCTTGCCGCGGGCCCGGTACGGAATCGGGCGGCGGGGTCCGGTGTCCGTGGAGGATTCCCGGTCCATCCCCCGAGTCGACGGGGATTCAATCGTGCGGGCGACCACGGCCTTCCGTCGGTGGTCGGTGCTCTCTTGAAGCCGCGCCGTTTGTCTCTCGGGAGGATGCCCGGATGTCCATGTTCGATGTCGGGCCCGCCGGCACACGTTTCCTGATTGTAACCGCAGCGTTCGCTCGCACAGAAGCCCCATGGTTCAAGATCGCATCCGGAAGATCCGCGCCCCGACGCCCGTGCGCGGATCCAAACCGCCCACCATGGCTCTCCTCCCTCCCGTCCTCCCGCCTTCCAAGCGCCCGGCGCTGCTCGGTCTTTTTCGCCGCGGCTCGTGGTGCCCGATCCTGCTCGCCGGCCTTGTCAGGGCCTCGACGCCAGATCTGATCGTCCACGATGCGGTCGTGGTCACCGTCGACCCGGCGCGCCCGACGGCCACCGCCTTTAGTGTTCACCGGGGACGATTCATTCTGGTCGGCTCGGACGCCGAGGTGCTGAAGACCCGCGGACCCGGTACTCGCGTGATCGACCTCCACGGTCAGACTGTATTGCCCGGTTTCAACGACTCCCATCTGCATCCCCGACCCGAGTTTCCGGAGGATTCCATCCATGGCGAAGTCGACCTGGATCCGGAACGGGTGCCGGACCGGAATCGTCTCCTTGCGGTCCTCAGATCCAAGGCTGCGGCCACGCCTCCCGGCCTCTGGGTGCGCGGGTTCAACTACCAGGACACCCGTCTGGACGGACATCCCACCAGGGAACTCCTCGACCGGGTGTCGACCAACCATCCCATCCTGCTCCGCCACTCCAGCGGTCACGTCTGGGCCGTGAACAGCGTCGTGCTCGATGCCGCACGCATCACCCGTTCGACACCGGATCCGAAGGGCGGGGCGTTCGGGCGAAACCGGGAAGGCGAGCCGGATGGTGTGCTCCGGGAGCCCCCTGCACTCCGACTGGTGGAGGCGGCCGGACCGAAGGTGCCGGACCCCTCTTGGGAGCAGCTTGTAGAGGGTTACGAGCGATGTTTCGATCGGTTCCTCTCAGAGGGGATCACCAGTGTCCAGGATGCCGCAGGTACCCCGAAGGCTCTGCGGGCCTACCAGGAACTTGCACGGCGCGGCCGAGGATGCCGGGTGGGTGTGCTGATGCAGTCCGCATACCTCGACCTCGTCGAGGCGGCCGGCATGGAGTCTGGATTCGGTGACGAGTGGGTGCGCCTCGGAGGCATCAAGATCGTCCACGGCAATTCGTTGTCCGGCCGCACCTGTTGGGTGTCGGAGCCCTACGATCGAGTGAACCCCGCCACCGGGCGTCGCGACGATTTCGGCATCCCGCCCGCCCGGACCCAGGAGGAACTGGATGCCTTGGTGCTGCGGGTTCACCGATCGGGACTCCAACCGGCGATCCATGCCAATGGGGATCGGGAGATTGCCATGGTGCTGGACGCCTTCGAGCGCGCGTTGCACAAGCTCCCTAAGGCCGATGCTCGGTTCCGGATCGAGCATGCCAGCGTCTGTCCCGAGGCATTACTGCGACGCGCGAAGGATCTCGGCGTGGTGCTCGCCCTCCATTCGTACATCTTCGAGCATGGCGACAAGATGGAGGAATACGGACCCCGACGATGGGAGTTCATGCACCCGAACCGCAGCGCGGAGGACCTGGGCATCGTGGTGTCCGGAAATTCGGACTGGCCGGTGAGCGCGTGCAAGCCGATGAGGAGGATCCAAAGTCTCGTGACGCGCGCCAGTGCGGTGGGACGGGTGTACGGCGGGTCCCAGCGGATTCCGGTCGAGACAGCGATCCGCGAATACACTTGGGGTTCCGCGTTCGCCGAACGGATGGAGGCGGTTAAGGGCACCATCGCCGAGGAAAGGGTTGCGGATTTCGTGGTGCTGTCGGGAGATCCCCGGAAATCCGAGCCCAGGCGGATTGCCGACATCCGGGTGGAATCGACCTACGTCGGTGGCAAGCCCCGATTCGAACGGTCGCGGCAATGACCGATCGGCGCGTGCCGGCGCCCCGGTATTCCGTGTTTTGGCGCGTCCACGGAGCCTCTGGGCCACCACCGGGGTCTTGTCCGGGCTCGGGATGTCTCTCGCACGCCTGAAAGCGACCGTGACAGGTGGGTGACGTTGCCGGTGATCCCGCCCCACTGCTTGCCGGGGTGATCCTTCGCGGAGAGGCTCGGCACTGAACTGGTTTCCGACCGCCATTAATGGCCCGTCCTCGGGACCCTAGTGATGCTCGGGTGAGCGGTCTTGACCGGGATCCATCCGCTGCCGACGGACGGATCGGCGGACTCGCCGGATTCCGCAGGGTGGCGGTCTGGTCCGGGTTTTCGCTGGCGTCCGGGCCAAGCCCGGCCTTCGAGTGCGGCTGCAGGGCCCTTCCGGCAATCCCTCTGGCGCCGGGGCGGTGCTCCAGTGGGTCGCCCGAGGACGTTCCGGTCCGGTCCGCGAGATCCATGCGGGGTCCGGCTACTGGTCCCAGGATTCCGCGGTGGTCGTCATGCACAGCCCGGACGCTCCTGATCGGGTCCGGATCCGCTGGCCCGGGGGCGGGACGCAGGAGGTCTCGGTGCCCATCCAGGCTCGGGAGATCGTCATCCCATACCGTCCGGATGGATTGGCGGCTCCACGTCCCTGAACCCGGCCCGTTTCCATCGATGTTTGGAGATGGTTGCCGATTTGGCGCACTGAGTTCATATTCGCCACCCAAAGTCTTGTGGTGATTCCTCCAGTCCCGGCCCGCATCCGTTCCTCACTGGCAGTCCCGTACCCGGCAGGAACCAATCTCAGGCCACGACAGGCGGGCCTGACTGATCGCCCTCTGCGTCGGGCCTTCACCCTGATCGAACTGCTGGTGGTGATCGCCATCATCGCGATCCTCGCAAGCATGCTCCTGCCCGCCCTTGGACGGGCCAAGGAACAGGCCCGGCGATCCAAGTGCCTCAACAACCTGCGCCAGCTCGGCATCGCCATGACGATCTACGCCGACGATCACAAGGGCACGCTTCTGCAGGCCCGCGGCGGGGCGGTGCAGATCGCCCTGAATCCCCCGGAGCGATTGGCCGCGGCCACCGTAGGACTGGCCATCCAGACCAATTCCGAGGCTTCGACGATCTGGTCCTGTCCCACGCGGAAGGGATTCCCGACCTTCGAGGCGGAATACGACCAATGGATCATCGGTTACCAGTACATGGGGGGCATCGAGACCTGGATCAATCCGGCCGGCACCTTCCCGTCCCGCAGCCCGGTGAAATCGACCACCGCGCAACCCGGATGGGTGTTGGCGGCGGACGCGGTGATGAAGGTCGACGGTCAGTGGGGGGGCGGTCGGGACACGGCATTCAAGGGCATGCCCGGCCACAAGAACGGCCGGCTTCCCGCCGGCGGAAACCAACTTTATATGGACGGTTCGGCTAGTTGGGTGCGATTCGAGAAGATGCTGTTCCTGCATAGCTGGGATGCCGGTGGCAGCCGTGATTCCTACATCCATCAGGAGGATGTCGGCGAGAGGATCGAGCCCGTCCTGAGCCGCCTCCGGAGCCGCTATTGAAGGGTCGGGATCTGTCGGTCCGCCACGCAGACCGGGCGGGTGAGTCGGGGCGTGGGCCAACCTTCCACAGCGGACCGGGGCCACGGATCGTGCGTCGGAGGTTAGGGCTGGCAAGCTCGGCCGGCCGCGGCGGACGTCGGGCAACTCCCTCGAGGCCGATCCCACAGCCGTGGACACCCGCCGATCCCCCGGAGGTTCTCGCTTCCGGAGGCTTGCCTTTTCTCGGACCGGGCTGCCGAATATTCCAAAGTTCTACACCCGTTTTCATTCTCTCATGAACACCGTCACCCTCGTATCCAGTTGCCTGTTGGCAGCGATGACTCTTTCTGCGGCTGCGCCGAAGAAGGTCCTCGTGGTCACCGCCACCAAGGGCTTCCGCCACAGCTCCATCGCCACCGCCGAGAACGTCATCGCGACGCTTGGTGAAACCACCGGTGATTTCACCGTGGTGGATTACGTGCGGGGCGGAGCCGACGGCAAGGACGACAACGAAGTCCGCGAGAAGCTTTCCATGGCCAATCTGGCCAAGGTCGATGCGGTGATCTTCGCGAACACCACCGGTGATTTGGCGATTCCCGATCGCGAAGGATTCATCCGCTGGGTGGAGCAGGGACACGCCCTCATCGGCATGCACTCGTGCAGCGACACGTTCCATGGGTTTCCGGCGTTTTACGGCATGTTGGGCGGGTTGTTTTTGACCCACGGCGCGCAAGTCACCGTCGACATGGCCAACCAGGACCCGGCGCACCCCGCCAACCAACATCTGGGCGACACGTGGTCGATGTACGACGAGATCTACGAGTTCAAGGAGTTCCACCGCGATCGCGTGCACGGGCTGCTGACCCTCGACAAGCACCCGCAGAATCACTTGCCCGGCGATTACCCCGTGTCCTGGTGCAAAGACCTCAAGGGCGGTGGTCGCATGTTCTACACCTCCCTGGGCCACCGCGAAGATGTGTGGACCAGCGCCGCCTACCAGAAGCACATCCTTGGCGGCATTCGTTGGGGCTTGGGCCTGGCCAAGGGTTCCGGTGCGGTGACCGATACGGCCAATGCGCTGAGCGCGGCCGAGAAGAAGGCGGGCTTCAAGTTGCTGTTCGACGGCACATCCATGAAGGGCTGGAAGTACCGCCGCGATGATGGGATGAAGTCGTGGAGCGTTCAGAACGGCATGCTGTGCAACGTGCTCAAGGTGGACCGCGAGGGCAATTTCACCGAGCACGGCACGGATTTGCTCACCGAGGAGAAGTTCAAGGACTTCGTCATTCGCTATGAGTACCAGGTGGCTCCGAAATCGAACTCCGGCCTCTACCTGCGCGGACGTCACGAGATTCAAATTTTGGACGATGTGAAGACCGGCAAGGCCTCTAATGGCGGCAACGGCGCGATTTACAACCTCCAACCGACCTCGCTCTTCGTTTCTCGCAAGGCCGGACAGTGGCAGACGGCGGAGGCCAAGATCATCGGCCAGAAGATCACCCTGACTCTCAACGGCGTGAAGGTGCACGACGGGGTGCTGAGCCCCAAGGGCACCGGCGGCCAAATTGACGATCAAGTCGACCAACCCGGGCCTATTCTGCTCCAGGGCGATCACGGTGCGGTCGCTTTTCGGAATATCCGCATTCACAAGCTAGATTGATGGTTGGTAATTCGGTGGGCGGGGCAGACATCGGTTTTGCCTCGCGCCGCCGGCCTTCCGGTAACGATCGAGTGTCGAGGTGTCTGTGTGGTTGAATCAAACCGGCAGTTCCGGCGAAGGTTTGTTGAGATGGATCGCGGAACCCCATGTCTCAAAGCAGGAGGCCGAGTCGGATGAATTCGATGCGATCCATTCTCTGGGGCTCGCTGGTGGCGATCGGGATCTTGGTGGGGTTGCTGGTTTGGAATCAGAGACCGCCGGCCAACGCGACTCAGCGGGAGCCGTTGGTGGTGTACTGCGCAGCCGGGCTCAAGACCGCGGTGGAGGCCGTCGCGAAGGACTACGAGCGCGAACAGAAGACGTCGGTGCAGATCCAGTACGGCGGTTCGGGCACGCTGTTGAGCAATTTGCGGGTAGCCCAACGTGGCGACGTGTTCATTCCGGCCGACACCAGCTTCATCGACTTGGGCAATTCCAATCGCTTGCTGGCCGAGGTGCTTCCACTGGCTCGCATGTCCGCCGTCGTTGCGGTGGCCAAGGGCAATCCCAAGAGCATTCGTTCCATTCGGGACCTTCTCCGCGACGGGGTTCGAGTGAGCCTGGGAAACCCGGACTCGGTGGCCATCGGGACGGTGGCTCGGGCGGCCCTGACCCGTAGCGGTGATTGGGCGGCGTTGTCGGCTCGAGCCTTGGTCTTCAAGCCGACGGTCAACGACGTGGCCAACGACGTGAAGCTCGGAGCGGTCGATGCAGGCATCGTGTGGGATGTGACGGTGGCCCAGTATCCGGAATTGGAGGCGGTGGCGGTTGCGGAATTGTCCACGGCTCGTTCCGAGGTGTCGGTGTGTGTCCTGCAATCGAGCACTCAACCCACCGAGGCTTTGCGCTTTGCACGGTATCTCAGTGCCCGGGATCGAGGGCTGCGTCGCTTTCAGGAGTCGGGTTTTGAGGTGATGCCCGGGGATGTTTGGAACCCGCATCCGTCGGTGCTCTTCTACAGCGGATCGGTCAATCGCTTGGCGGCGGAACCTACCTTGCGCGAGTTCGAGCAGCGGGAAGGCGTGGACATAACCCGGGTTTACAATGGTTGTGGCATCCTCACGGCTCAAATTCGTTCCGGTCAGCGGCCGGATGCCTACTTCGCCTGCGATGTCTCCTTCATGGATACCGTCCAAAGCCACTTTCAGCCTGCGGTGGCGTTGGCTCGAACGCCTTTGGTATTGGCCGTGCGGAAGGGCAATCCGAAGGCCATTGGTGGGTTGTCCGATTTGACCCGCACGGCCTTGAAGGTGGGGCTGTGCCAGGAAGACCAAAGTGCCCTCGGCGCCTTGAGCGCCCGGTTGCTGCGCTCGATGGGCCTGTGGGATTCGGTGAAATCCAACCTGGCGGTGCAAGCGCCGACGGGCGATTTGCTCATCAACCAATTGCGTTCGGGAGCCTTGGACGTCGCGCTGGTGTATGCCGCCAACACGGCCGCGGTGTTGGATACGGTGGAAGTAATTGGCCTGACGGGACCGGGAACCATGGCGATCCAGCCGTATGCTGTGAGTCGCAACTCGGACCATGCGCAGTTGATGTCCCGTCTGCAGCAGGCGTTGGAGTCGAAAGTGTCGCGCGACCGATTTGTATCGGCCGGATTTCAATGGCAGGAGCCTCTCCCTTGAGTTCTCGCTCTGATACCCCTTCGTCCCCCTCGGTCGATGAGTCTCGCCGCGGTTTGGATCCTGGCTCGGACCGTCGTTTTCTGGCGGCCTTAATCCTCATCGGGGG
>CAINWP010000079.1 GCA_903854475.1 uncultured Verrucomicrobiota bacterium | reverse complement strand
GGGGAATGCGGGGTGTCGACGGCAAATCCCACACAAGCGGGCGAGGGGCGGAGTCTTTGCGGTCTTGGTTGGATTTCAGCATCTGAAGGGTCCAGTCTTCGGACTGAACTCCCCTCTTTTCCCCTCTGCACCATGTCCTTCTTGTCGTTGCCAATTGGGCTTATCCGGAGCTGCCTGCTGACCCTTTCGGTTGGATTGCACCTGCATGCCACCGACTGGCCTTGTTTCCGTGGACCGGGAGGGCTCGGGATCGCCTCTGCTGAGGCCCGTCCGCCGATCCAGTTCTCACCCACCGCTCATGTCGCCTGGCGGATCGACTGTCCTGCGGGCAATTCTTCTCCCATCGTCGTCGGAAACTCCGTCTTCCTCACCGCTGCGAGCGATCGCCGTCTCTCACTCCGTTGCCTGGACTTGGCGACCGGTCAAACCCGCTGGCAACGGGACATGGATGTCTCACGCACCGAAGAGGTCCACCGCACCGTGGGCAGCCCGGCCTCGGCCACACCGGTCTCCGACGGACACCGCGTGTTCGTCCATTTCGGATCCATGGGCATAGCGGGTTTCACCCTCGATGGACGCGAACTATGGCGTCATCCACTGCCCATTACCGAAACGGAGTACGGAGCCAGTTCATCTCCTGTTCTCGCCGGCGGACTGCTCATCCAACTCATCGACCAAGACAGTCACTCGTACCTGATCGCCCTAAAGACGGAAGACGGCTCTCTAGCGTGGCGCTTGGAACGACCGGATATGCGACGAGGCTTCGGCACTCCGGTGCTGTGGCCCCATCACGGACGCAAGGATTTGGTGGTCCCGGGAACCATTTTTCTGACGGGACTCGACCCCGCCACCGGTGCGGAGCGCTGGCGCATTCCCGGCCTCGCCCGCATCACCTGCACTTCACCCGTTTTCGAAGGCGACCGACTGGTCGTTGCCAGTTGGACCACCGGGGGCGATCGAGGTGCCGACCGCATCGAACTCCCCGCGTTTGATGACGTGCTCAAGAGCGCCGACCGAGATGCGGACGGGCGACTGTCGCTGGCCGAGTTGCCTGCCGGTGCGGCTCAGGAACGCCGAAAACATCTCGACGGGAATCGCGACGGGTTCGTGGACCGAAGCGAATGGGAATCGATGGCGGCTATTTTCGCACGGGTTGAGAATCAAGCCTTCGCTGTCGAACCCGACACCGACGGAACCCTCCGAGAGACCGGTGTTCGCTGGCGTTTCAAGCGTGGCCTTCCCTATGTCGCATCCCCGCTCATCCATGAGCAGCGGGTCCACCTCATCAAAAACGGCGGCTTTGTCACCTGCCTCGACGCCCGCACCGGACGCCCCCATTACCAAGAGGAACGGCTCGTGGGTGGGGGTGACTACTACGCCAGTCCCGTCCTGGCTGGGGGGCATCTTTATTTCGCCTCCCAGCGCGGCGTCATCACAGTCCTCCGAGACAGCGCCGAGTTCCAGATTGTCGCCTCCAACGACCTGGGTGAATTTATCCACGCCTCACCGGTCCCCGTCGGCAACCAGTTGCTCGTGCGGACCGCATCCCATTTGTACGCATTTCATTGACCGCAGAACGTCGGTAATAAGCACCTCCCCAGACTCGCTCACCCGAGGTCGCTAGGATTGTGTGCTTGAGCGTTCCATCGCGGCGACCGTTCGAAACCAACACGATACGGTGATCCTGAAATTGAAATAAGGCTCGTGACTCCGGCCTGACCTCACCTCACCTCTCGCCTCGATGGAAAACCTCAGGCAATCTCCATTTCATGATCTCCCGTTCTTGGTTAGGCCGCTGGCTGGCCTTCTGTGTCCCTGCGATGATTTCTGCCGCTGTGTGGACTCAGGCCGAAGAATACACGCTGGGGCCAGACTCGCAGTTCAACCCCTCGGTGCCTCATGGCACGGTGACCAAACACACCTTCACAACAACCACCACTAGTCTCCTCCCCGGCACGCATCGGGACTACTGGGTTTATGTGCCCCGGCAGTATTCGCCTACGAAACCGCCCTGCTTGATGGTCTTCCAGGACGGCGGCGGCTACGTGTCTACCAATGGCTCCTTTCGAGCCCCCATCGTCTTCGACAACCTCATCGCCCGCGGCGAGATGCCGGTGACCATCGGTGTATTCATTAACCCCGGAGTCTTGCCCTCCGCACAGGGAACCAACGCCCTGCCCCGCTACAATCGCAGCTACGAATACGACGGCCTCGGCGATCGCTACGCACGCTTCCTTGCCGAGGAGTTCCTGCCTGAAGTCCGCAAGTCGATCCACTTCACCGACGACCCCAATGGTCGTGCCATTGCCGGCGCCTCCAGTGGAGCCATTGCCGCCTTCACCGTCGCCTGGGAACGCCCCGACCTGTTTCGGCGGGTCTTCAGCACCATCGGCACCTACGTCGGACTTCGAGGTGGCAACGCCTACCCCATCCTTATTCGCAAAACCGAACCCAAGCCTCTGCGCGTCTTCCTGCAGGACGGCTCTAATGATCAGAACATTTATGGTGGCAACTGGTGGATCGCCAACCTCGACATGCACAGCGCCCTCGAGTTCTCCGGCTACGAGCTTGAGAAGGCCTGGGGCACCGGAGGCCACGACAGCAAACAGGCCGGAAGCGTCTTCCCGGACGCACTTCGCTGGCTGTGGAAAGACTACCCTACGCCGGTGAACGCCGGCCACGGCTCGAGACAACCGCTGGTCCGGGAAGTCTTGAGCGCAGGCGAAGAGTGGTCTCCGGTTGCTACAGGTCTCGTCCGGCAGATTTGGGCCGACGAGAACGGGGCCGTCATTGCTCAAACACCACAAGGACTCCAGCGACTGGAAGACTTCCACGGAGTTCCATTGAGTGGAGCCGAAACGCGACGGCTGAAGCCCCACTTCTCGACCCTCACCGCCGCCTTCGTGACTCGACAGGACGGACACGCCTACCGCCTCGACTCCGCAACGCGCAAAGTGTCTCACCAACCTCCCTCCGGTCGCCTTCAACACCACACCCTCACCGGATTCGAGATGCCGACGGCCCTCTGCCTATCCCCTGACCAAACCCTGCTCTACGTCGCCGACCGACGACGCCAACTCATCACCAGTTTTCAGGTCGGCCGCGACGGAGTTCCCACCCTCGAGCAACCCTATTTCCATCTCCACCTGCCCGACGACGCCGACGGCGCTGGCGTGGGTGGCCTGTGCGTCGACACCGCGGGGCGACTCTACGCAGCCACCCCGATGGGCATCCAAGTCTTCGACCAAGCCGGACGGGTCAATGGAATCATCGCTCCTCCCCAGCGGATTTCGAAGATTGAAGGTCTGACCTTTGGCGGACCCACCCGCAACCAGTTGTACTTGTTGGCCGACGGGCGCGTCTGGCGGCGGAAAGTACAGACCCGCGGAGTGTTCCCTGCCGCAGCACCCATTTTGCCGCCCTCGCCGCGTCTCTGACCCGATCCACGAAGCACTCACTCCCACGCTCGTCCGACCAATGAACCGCCCGGCCCGTCGGCGGGAAAGCCTCTCCATGGGGTACTCTTATTGGTTTTAAGGCACCCACAAACGCCCGGTGAGGGCACCGGGCCTAGAGCACTCGCCTGTTAGAAACAGTTTAGACTGGCACCTTTTGTGTAAATAGGTGGGACCGACCCCATGGTAAAGCGTTTACCGTTGCGGTGACCGTACGAAAAGCTTCGCGGTGAGCGGACCGAGTCTGCTAGGCTCTGCTCCTGCGAATGAGTACGAAACTGTTTTCTGAACTCGGTCTGTCTGAAGAGATCCTCAAGGCTGTGCAACGCCTAGGATTCGAACAGGCGTCCCCCATCCAGGCCGAGGCCATCCCGGTGCTGATGACGGGCAAGGACATCGTCGGGCAATCCCAGACGGGTTCAGGGAAGACCGCGGCCTTTGCGATCCCAGCCATCGAACGGATGGACCCGAAGGCGACCGGTCCTCAAGTGCTAATCCTCTGCCCCACCCGCGAATTGGCCATCCAGGTCAGCGAAGAGGTGCACAAATTAGCGTTCTTCAAGCGGGGCGTAAAACCCCTGCCCATCTACGGCGGCCAGAGCTACGAACGGCAGTTCTCCGGACTGCGCGCCGGGGCCAATGTCATCATCGGCACTCCGGGTCGTGTCATCGACCACATCGACCGCAAAACCCTGCAACTCGGCGGTATTAAGACCGTCATCCTCGATGAAGCCGACGAGATGCTGAACATGGGCTTCCGGGATGATATCGAGAAGATCCTCTCGTCGACCCCCCCGGAGCGGCAAACGGTGATGTTCTCTGCGACCGTACCGCGGCCGATCGAAGAGCTCATTGCCCGCTACACCCGCCAACCGGTGCGGGTCCGCATCGAGACCAAAGCTCTCACCGTGCCGACCGTCGAGCAGGTGTATTTCGAAGTCGATCGCCGCTGGAAGTTCGAAGCCCTCACCCGGCTCATCGACCTGCACGACGTGACGCTGGCCATCGTCTTCGCCAACACCCAACGGGTGGTGAACGAGCTGACCGAGCAACTCATGGGCGCGGGCTACACCGCCGACTGCATCCACGGCGGTATGCCCCAAGCATCCCGCGACCGAGTCATGAGCAAGTTTCGCTCGGGCGGCCTGCGCTTCTTGGTAGCCACCGATGTGGCGGCCCGCGGTATTGATGTCGACGACATCCAGGTGGTGTTCAATTTCGATCTCCCCTACGACGCGGAAGACTACGTTCACCGCATCGGGCGCACAGGACGCGCCGGACGCAGCGGAATTGGTATTTCCTTCGCCAGTGGCCGAGAGGTGTTCGTTATTCGAGACATCGAGCGCTTCACCCGCCAGCGCATACGCCGCGGCGAAATCCCCAGCACGAACGAAATCGAGGACGCGCGCCGCGATCAGTTCCTCAAGAGTCTCCGCGAAACGCTGCAGGCGGGCGATTTCCGCCATTATGATCACGTGATCGAGGCGCTGCTGGAGGAGGGGTTTGATTCTTTGGATGTCACCAGTGCCGCCATCCACCGACTCATCAGCAAACCCAGCGACGAGTCCTCCAAGGCAGCCAAGCCAGCCAAGGCTGCGAAGACCTTAGCAGGAGCACCTCCGACTGCGGCGTCCCCAGCAGCGATTGTCCCGCCGGCCGCCGTCGCGCCAGCCAGCCCTGGCGCCGCTTTACCCAGTGCCCCGGCCAGTGCCCCGGCCAGGGCACCCGCGTTGGCTCCCAAGGCAACTCATACAGCCAGCTTCGAGGCGCCTCTTCCCCGCAAGTTCGAACCCCGTGCGGTGGAGCCCGTGCGGGTCGACCGTGCCAAACACGAGTTGCCCCGTGCCGTCAAGACCACGGCGCCCGTGCCAGTTCCCTTCGTTCCGCCCGCGGTCCCGAAGACCAGTGCGGTGATCCCCATCGCGGCACCGGCTTCCCCGAAACCCCGGACACCGAAGCCTGCAGCCTTGGCCCCCACGGCCCCCGCTCCGACTTCAGGCACTGCGTTCCCAACCGATGCGGCGGCCGTGACGCCTCCGCTGCCTAAGACACCGAAAGCCCCCCCGGCACCGAGCATTCCGCGTCCCAATGAAGCTGAGGCAGTTGACTCCAAGTCTCCGGTCGTCGAAGCGACAGTAGGCGCCACCCGCCTGTGGATCAGCACCGGTGAGGAAAATGGAACCACCGTCGAAGCCCTGCGCGATTTCATCTTGGGGACCACCGGTGAGCCGGCCACCTCACTAGGCCGCATCGATATCCGCGAGCGACACAGCTTTGTGGATGTGCCGGGCGACCGGGCGGCCTCCTTCGTCTCGCGCCTCAAGCGTGCAGAATTCGGCGGCAAACGCGTCAAAGCCAAAGTAGCCTGAGCAGTTCTTCAACTTCGCTTCGGCGAAGGTTTTTTCTAGGGCGTTGCATGCAAGCCGCAGGCAACGCCCGAATCGACGGTCTGAGTGCAGTGTACTGACAGGCCGAGCCGATCTCCTCCGGGCTTGGGGGACTCCCTCTCCTCCCTTAGCCTTCGGGAAATGAACGTTACGCTTCGCGGCCGGCGCCAGCACCACCGCACGGTCTCCTTCGACGCATTGGCCAATGCCGTGGTGCTCATCGAGCAACGCCTGCTCCCTCATGACTTCCGGTTGGTGAAGACCCGCGACTACCGGGAAACCGCCGAGGCCATCACTACCATGGTAGTCCGGGGTGCCGGAGCCATCGGAGCGACGGCCGCCTACGGCCTCGCTCAAGGTGCTCGAGCCTTTCGGGGGCAACGACTGGACCGTTTCGAAGCCCACATTGAAACGGTGTACCAAACACTCAAGGAGGCGCGACCCACGGCCGTGGATCCGGTCAATGCCATGAATGCTGTCCGTGAAGAGATGTCCATGGGCGAAACGGTCTCCGAGCGCCAAGACATCGCATTTGCCGCAGCCTCCCGATTCGCAGAGGAGGACGTCGAACATTGCCGCGCGTTGGGCGAACACGGCGCTTCCCTCATCCGGGAGGGCATGAGGGTGTTGACTCACTGCAACGCCGGGTGGTTGGCCTTCGTCGATATCGGTACGGCCACAGCCCCGATGTATGCAGCCCAGGCTGCTGGCCGAAAGTTTCATGTCTACTGCGACGAGACCCGTCCGCGTTGCCAGGGAGCCTCGCTCACCGCTTGGGAACTCGCTCAGCAAGGCATCAGCCACCAGATCATCGCCGACTCGGCCGCCGGATTTCTCATGAGCCGGGGCGAGATCGACCTGGTGATCGTGGGCAGCGACCGGGTGTTGGGGAAGACCGGCGAGGTCGCCAACAAGATTGGCACCTACACCAAGGCCGTGTTGGCGCACCGCCATGGCATCCCCTTCTACGTGGCCATTCCACTCTCCACCATCGACTGGGAACTGGGTTCTGGGCTAGAGATCCCCATCGAAGACCGATCGGGCGATGAAGTGCTCGGAGCCTGGGGAGTGCTTCCGGGCAAGGGCGGTAAGCCCGGCAAACGGGCCTATGTGCGAATTGCCAACCCCACTAGCACGGCCCGCAACCCCGGCTTCGACGTGACCCCCCCGGAGTTGATCACCGGAATTATCACTCCCCACGGCATCCTGAAACCCAAGGCCTTGAGCAAGCTGCGCGGAAAGCGCTGACTACCCCAAATGACCGCGGGACCCAGGCTGAAGTGAGTCTTTGGCACGGTCCCGCGGCTCACCCACCCAGCGCCCCTAGAGGCCTACGGTTTAACGAATCGGTAGAAGCTCGTGCTCGCCGTCGTCGGCAGCGCAACTTTCAGAACGGTAGACATACCGGAAGTAGTCAGCGGCTTCTGCACATTGGCCACCGGCAACCACGGCCCATCGACGGAAACGCTTTGTTCGAGAATGTACTGGGCACCAAAGGGCCCTACGAATTGCATCTCGAAATCACCCCTAACAGACTGAACCAACGTCAGCTTGGCTCCGACGCCCGGAGCATCGATCACCACGATATTGAAGTCCTGAGACACCGAGACAATTCCGTCGCTCACACGGACGGTCACCCGGTTAGTGCTCGGACCCTGAGCCTCCGTCGGTTGCCACGAAAGTACTCCATTGGTGGCCACCTTGAGACCGGTCGGCCCCTGCTCAAGAGTGTACATCAGGGTCTGAACCGGCACGTCGGCGTCGCTCGCTTTCAACGTGTAAGTCCATTGCAACCCCTCTGTGATACGGTTGGTGCCGGGATCGGTCCACACCGGCGGCTGGTTGCGCTCAGCCGCGATAATGTCGAACTCTTGGGAAATATTGGCCACGCCATCGGTCACTCCAATTCGAACCCGATTGGTGCTCGGGCCCTGGGCTTCGGTCGGCGTCCAAGACACCACTCCGTTGGTCGTTACCACCAGTCCAGTGGGACCATTGACCAGACGATAGGTCAAAATCTGTGCCGGAAGGTCACTGTCCGTGGCCTGCACATTAAACGTTAGAGTCGACCCCTCGCTCACCCGCCGCGTCGTGATGAACGTCACCCACACCGGCAGTCGGTTGGACTCCAAGACCACCACATCGAATTCCTGCGGTACGGACACCACACCGTCGCTCACACTCACGCTCACCCGGTTGGTGCTCGGACCCTGCGCCTCGGTCGGTTGCCAATTCATCACACCGTTGGTCTCTACAGTCAGCCCTTCCGGACCGCTCACCAACGTGTAGCTCAAGGGCTGAACCGGCAGATCGACGTCGCTCGCTTTCAACGCGTAAGTCAACTGCAACCCCTCG
>CAINWP010000078.1 GCA_903854475.1 uncultured Verrucomicrobiota bacterium | reverse complement strand
GGACGGCAAGGAGTTCTTGAGAGCCTTGGATGCCGCCTCGGGTGCCGAACGATGGAAGGCCACTGTAGATGAAACTTTCACCGATACCCAGGGACCGGCGGCGCCCCGCTGCACACCCGTGGTTTTCGAGGACCGAGTTTATGCCCAGTCCTGCCGGGGCAAGTTGACCTGCTTTGCAGCCGCCGATGGCAAAACGCTGTGGTCGGTCGACTACACCAAGGATTTCGCCGCCACCTTCGTGGGTGAGAAAGGCAACTCTCAGGGGGCCATGCGCCATGGCAACAACGGGTCTCCCTGGGTGGAGTCCGGGTGGTTGTGGGCCTCGGCCGGATCCACCAATGGCGCTGGCATGGTGGCGCTGGATCCCAAGACTGGAGTAGTTCGCTGGAAGGGCGGCCATGAGGTCGCCGGATATGCGGCACCGATGGTGGGATCTCTTCTAGGAGTGCGTCAGGTGGTGAACTTCATGGCCGACGCCGCCGTCGGATTTGATGCGCAGAGCGGCCAGGTGCTGTGGCGGCACCCTCTCAAGACCGCCTTCGCCCGACACGTGATGACCCCGCTCATCGTCAACGACCGAGTGATTCTTGGGTCGCATCAAACGGGCCTTATGAGTCTTCAGTTCACTCGCAATGGCGAGCGCTGGTCGGTCTCCGAGGTCTGGAACTCCAAGGAGGCGGCCCCCAACTTCTCCTGCCCGATCGTCGTCGGAGATCGCATCGTGGGGCTTGGAGCGCAACGCGAGTTGGTGTGCATTGGCATCGATGATGGGAAGGTCCGTTGGACCCAGGGGGGCTGGATCACCAGCGCGGCCGACAAATCCCACGCAGGATTCATCGCCCTTGGCGGCACGTCGGCGCTCATGCTCAGCGATAGCGGCGAACTCATCCTCTTCGACGCCGGAGGCGCCTCATGCCGCGAGCTCGGTCGGGCCCAGGTGTCTGGGGTCAACTGGTGCAATCCGGCTCTTTCGGAAGGCCGCTTGTACCTCCGCGATGGCCTGCGCAATGCCGGACATTGGATGTGCCTCGACCTAACCCGGTAGCCCGATGACCAACGCTTCGCGGATTTTGAGGATTCAAAAGAACGACCTAAAAAACCGAGATCAGCAGGTTGAGTCCCACTCCCCATCGAGCCATGGAAGCGAGGCACGGCGGTCTTGCGAGTGCATTGAATCGGACTAAAGTTTTAGCAATTCAACGGTTCGCTGCGCCGGACCGTTTTCGATGTTTGTTTGTATGAGCACTTTTCGCCCCCTTCCGTGGAGATTCCTCCGCCTCCTGTGGATCCTTCTCGGTGCCCTGCCCTTCGCCCCACTGCAGGGGCAGACTCCCCAAGATCCGGTGCTCGCCATCCAGGTGTTTCTCACCGCACCGGCGGTCGCCACGCAGCCCTCTTCCGGACCCCTGAAACTCGAGGCGGTCGCCATCGATCCCCTCGGTGGACCGATGACCCAAGTGGAATTCCTGGCCGATGGTCAAGTGATCGCCCGGTCGGACCGCAGCGGCGATGTGTTCATCACCGTCATCGGACTCAAGGTATTGCATCAGGCCGTCTGGGAGTCACCGACCCCAGGCCCCCATGTGCTGGAGGCGCGCGCCGTGCAAAACCAGAAGACCTTGGCCACGTCAGCACCGATGCGCGTCATTATCGGGACCGGGATCCTTCCGTCTCCGGTAGATCCCCCCGTCATTCCCATTATTCCGCCGAATCTCCCGTCCGTAGACTTGAGCGCCCTGGACCCGAGCGCCTTAGAATCGGACCCCAAGGATTTGATGACCTTGGAATTCCGCCGGACCGGCGACGTGTCGAAACCCCTTCGGGTGTATTTTAAAATTGGGGGATCTGCCGACTGGAACACTGACTTCACAGTCATCCCAGGAGGGTTGAAATCGGAACCGGTGAGCGATCCCAACCTCGGCCTGTGGGTGCAATCGGTCGTCATTCCTGCCGGTTCAGCAACCGGAACGCTACCGCTGTCGCCGGTCCCGGATAACAAGGTCGAGGGCGACGAAGTCTTGTACCTGGCAGTGATACCTCGACCCGCGACCGTGAACGACGGGCCGGAATCTTACGACTATCAACCCGGCACCAACCCCGCCGCGCGAGTCCTCATTCGGGACTCGATCCTGCCCACGCCATCCGATGCGTCGATGATCCGCATCTTTGCCGATCAATCCGTCACCTCGGAGCCCAATCCCCGAATTCGGGTCCGTCCCGGGCGCATTGTTTTTCAGCGGATAGGCAACCCAGCCGAACCCGTCCGCATCCGCTACGCCGTCGGGGGCAGTGCGCGCAATGGTGAGGATTTTTCCCTGCTCGACGGAGACCTCACCTTGGGAGCCGGAGAAACTGAAGCCGAACTCCTCATTGGCGCCCTGGAAGACGGACTCCAAGAGCCGGAGGAAACCGTGGTCATCAAACTCCTCGAGGACCCGTCTTACCGGCTCGATCCGTCCAGTGCTTGGGCTCAGGTCACCATTTTCGATTCCACCGAAACCACCACGCCGCTCCTAAATATGGTCACTCCCACCCGCGGCGAGCGACTGCGGATCGGTAGCGAATGCTCCCTGAAACTCGTGGCGGTAGATCCGAACGGCTCCCTTCCGGTGGTGTCTTTCTGGGCCAATGGCAAACCCATCGGCGAGTCCCGGATCGAGTTTATCCGGGCCCCCGATGCGGGAACACCCATCGAGCACAACCTGATTTGGAAGATCGACTCGGAAGGCCCCATCCGACTGGAGGCCGTCGCTGTGGACGCATCGGGGAACCGGGTGGTTTCGGCAGCGATTTTCATCCTGGGTCTGCCAGCGACCGATCCCATCGAACGCAGCGTGCTCCCCGCCGACAACGCACCCGCCGACGGTGTCCTTTCTGACATGGAATGGCAGATCTACGCCAAGTACTGGCGCTACGGAATCCCACTGCCACCGCAGGCAACCCTCGCGCCCATTGGGCACCTGACCCGAGCAGGATTCCTCTGGCGATCCGGTGGTGCCTATCGGTACGACGCCTCCGTCGGCTCGTTCCCCCTAGGATGGATTCCGCTCGAAAGCACTGTCGGCAATTCAGGCACTGCAGGTCCGCTCTCCCCTTTATCGGGGTTGGAAGGCCTTCTGGGCACCAACGGGACCCCGGATCGCTCACCCACTTCCTACCTCCTGGGTGAATGGGCTCCCGAATCGGCTGATTCCGTGACTTTGAAGATTTATTTGGGGCCAGCAGCGAACACCCGTTGCCAGGCCGCCGAGATTTTCGTGGGACGCAACGCTGTGGTCACAGCCATTTCGTACGACGGGCAATTCGATCCGAAGACGGGGATCCTTCGATGGGGACCCTTCTTAGATGACACCCTCCGTGGATTAAAGGCCTCTGTCTCAAGGGCCAACGCCTTAGATTTCTCCGGTCTAGGGTCCTTTGATGGCATTGATCAGAAAATGGTGTTTCATGCATTGAAATCCATTGCGAACGGCCCTGCGTGGATCTCCGCTCCCCGCTTGACGGCTATTCCCGCATCGGCCCAAGGAGATGCCCGCTTAGTGCTCATTGGCGCGACCAACGGCAGTGAACTCGATCTGGAGGTTTCTCAAGACATGATCCAATGGCGGTGCATTGGAACGGTGCACGGCAATGGCGACTCGCAACTTCACGTCGACACCGATGCGGGGACTTCCACGCAGCGCTTTTACCGGGTGATCCCCCGCACGCGTTGAGAACCCCATCTTGCCTCCGCGGTGGATGCATCCAGTTCAGAGTTTTCAGCGGAAACAAAACCACCCGGCACCTCGTCGACTCATCCTCTCGAGTTTTTGTGAATCAAAAACCCGTCGGGTTGAGAGGCTTGCTTGGCTAGTTTCACCTCCTCGTTGCGATTGTCAGAGTATTGCTCGTCATCCCAGTCGGACGGGCAGTCAGCCCATGCGCCAATAACCCGCCCTCGCCTCAAGGATGTTGGGCGGGCACTTGATAGCCTCGGTGCCACGTCAAGGTCCAGAGACGATCGAGCTGAATGGCTTCAACGTGGCCGTCGACCAGAGCGAAGTTCACCGCGCCCGGAATCTTGGAACCGGGCGACACGGTAACCGTACCGCGAAAGGATGAACCATGACGCGAGATACAGAAACGCTGCATCATCGCGTCGTTGCCACCCGTCGCTAAATTCCGCGCGGGACGATCGGTGGCCAATGGCCATGAATCCGCCCAATTACTGTCCCCGAAAATCGGGGTGGTGACCGGAACTTCGTAACTACTCTCCTTGGCAAACGCCTTGGTTGGATCGCTGGCTCCCTCGCCTTCCGGGGAATACTGCCAACCATTCATGCCGTAGCTGCTCTCGAAACCGGTGTTCCATTGCACCGGGGATTTGACCGGGCCGTACCAAGCGGCCGTGGCCGTCCCCATGGCCTCGCCCGTCAAATTACGGTTGGCAGGAATCGGTGCCGTGGGACAAATGCGAATCTTGTCGGAAGGCACGTTGTTGGTCCTCAGAACGGCCATCCAGAATTTGGCAGGCGTGTAGGCCACCGGGAAGGTCTTACCGGTGTCGTTGAGGTACATGAAGAACCCCAAGCCCATTTGCTTGAGGTTGTTGAGACACACCACCGAGGCCCCCCGCTGCTTGGCACGACTGAGCGCCGGTAAGAGCATCCCAGCCAAAATCGCAATAATGGCGATGACCACCAGCAACTCAATCAAGGTGAAAGCCTTGTGGCTGAGGCCGGCAGGTCGATCGGTTAGACGAGATTTTGAAACGGGCGTGGAATTCATTGGGAAGGGTTCACTGAGGTTGGCTGGCGATGCAAAAGAGATGGGAATCCCCACGAAGGATGAGCCGATCCATCGCGGGCACAGGGCTGGCGATAATGCGCTCACCCATAGGGTTTTCTGAAAGAAGCTTAAAGGCGCCGCCGACCTGCGCGGCAAAGACCACACCGTCCTCTCGAGCCGCATAAAGGATCCCGTTGGCCACGACCGGGGATGCGTAGTAGGGGGCCGTCGCCTTGGGCAGTGTTCCGGTCCACAGCGTCTTTCCCGTGGTTGGATCCATGCAGACGACTTCTCCGCGGTGACGTAGCAAGTAGGCTCGACCTTCAGCCACGGCCGGAGCAGCGACAAAGACCCCGAGATCGTGCCGTTCCCAAACACGGTGTGTCTGACTCACATCGCCGGAACCCCCCAAGCGAATGCCGTAAAAATGCGCCTGACTCGGACGATCATCACGCCCCACAGGCACCAAAACGGTGTCTCCACTCAAGACCGGCGAGGCGATGGCAGGCCAATATCCGGTGCCTGTGGGGTTGAAGCCTCCGGCCGTCCACAAAACCCGACCATCGTCGAGCGCATGGGCCGTCAGGTGATCCGCCCCCCAAATGACCACGGCCGGTTTGCCCGCATGTTGAACGCTCAAGGGCGTGGCGTATCCGTTGTTGTTTTCGGCGGGCACAACAAAATTGCGCGTCACCTTCCAGCGTAACTCACCGGTTTTCCGGTCAAAGGCAGCCACCCACGATTCGCCATCATGCAAGCGACTGAGGATGACCGATTCGCCGGCAATCAACGGTGAGGTCCCGGAATCCCAATAGAGTTTTTCCGCACCGAAGCGCTCGGTCAAATCGACCTTCCAGAGAACCTTTCCTTCGAGACTCACCGCGGCGAAGTGACCGCTCTTAAACTGGGCATAAATCGCCTGGCCATCGGTCACCGGCGACGCATTACAACTCGATCCCAGTGTTCGGTGACGCGGATCGACGAGGGGGCCGACCGGGGTCTCCCACAGTTTGCGTCCCTGCAAATCGAAGGCCAGAAAGGCGTCCTGTCCTGCCAAGGGTGAGGTCAAATAAATCCGCCCCCCGGAGACTACGGGTGTCGATGTGCCCTTCCCTGGCAACTCGGTCTTCCAAGCCACCGAATCCAAAGACCACCGTTGCGGAAAACGTCCGGAAACGACACTACCTTGAGCCGAAGGCCCGCGCCAAGAAGGCCACTCACTGGGAACTGCGGCGACCAACGACACGCCCATCAACCACCCTGCGCACACTGCTTTTTTCCCCGGGGTCATAAGAGGAATCCTAACCCTGTCGCAGGGATAAGGAAGCCCGAGATACAGAGTTCGCCGACAGCGATTTCTACTGGAGCGCTCGTGCGGGCTGCGCCTTCTTGAGTCACACCCTCAGTTTCCTCCCAACTGAATCGCTCCGGTCTGCGCCAGCGCCCCTGCAACGGCAAGAAGTTCTCTAGACACTATTCACCAACCCAGACCCCACAAAAGCCATCGCCGATCGGAGGCACAGATTGATGCGCCTTGATCTGAGGGCAGGACCGGTCGAGCGTTGGCCAGGTTTCATCCTATACCCTTCCATGACCACGCCTCTCCGCCTCGGAATTATCGGCACCGGCTTTATCGCAGATGTCATCGCTCACGCCCTAAGAGGCACGACCGAAGTGACCCTGAACGCAGTGGCCAGTCGACGGGTCGAGACGGCCTCCGCCTTTGCCTTGAGACACGGATCAGTACCGGTTCTGGAGTCGTGGGAATCCCTCCTCGAATCAGGGACCGTGGACGCGGTCTATGTGGCCACACCCACCTCCGTCCGAGAACCCATTTGTCTGGCGGCGGCGGCCAAGGGCTTGGCAGTCCTGGCGGACAAACCCTTCCTCAATCGGGACTCGCTCCAGAGAATCACCCAGGCCTGCACGCAGGCAGGTGTGGCATTCCTCGATGGAACACACTTCACACACCACCCGCGCACCCAGGCTGTCCGCGAAGCATTGCCGCTGAAAACCGGCCCCCTCCAAGGGCTGAGAACCTCGTTCTTCTTCCCATCCCTCGACCGGAACAACATCCGACTTCAGCCGGATAAGGAGCCCACGGGCGCCATCGGCGACATGGCCTGGTATTCCATGAGGGCCGTCGTCGAGTACTCCGGCAGCGATGCACCGGTCGCCGAGTGCCGCAGTTGGGCCCAACGGGACGCGGTGACGGGCGGATGGATTCGTGGCACGGGCTTCGTCCGGTTGAGCGATGGATTCACGGCGACTTGGGATGCCGGCTACACGGTCGGGGCCTGCCTGATGGATCTGGAACTCATGGGAACCCAAGGAGTCATTTCCATGGATGACTTCGTGCTCGATTGGGAGGGCGGCTTTGGTAGCCCCGACACCACTCGGCCGGTCGGATTCACCCATCGCTTCGGCATGGCCAACCCGGCGACCTGGGTGCGCACCGAGACCCCTTCCGACCAACGCCAGTCCACCCGAATGCTCGAAGCCTTCGCCCGATTGGCGCAGAATCCCTGCGGTCCAGAGGTGGCCCAAAGCATCCGCCGCAGCCTTCGCACCCAGGAACTGGTCGATGCTGTGGTTGCCTCGTTGCACGATTGATCCGCGGTCCGGCATTCGTTACCCATCCTCCACCGGCATGAATCCCACCATCCAGGCACTGATCCATCGCTACCGACTGGAACCGCTGCCCGTCGAAGGCACCCTCTTCGTCCAGTCGTATCGGACTGCCCTCGAACTCCAACCGGGCCGACCGGCGGGAACGGCCATGATTGGCCTCTACTGCGAAGAGCCGTTGAGTCACTCGCTCTTCCACCGACTCACCTTGGATGAGGTCTGGCATTTTTATAGCGGAGACCCTTTTCGACTCCTCCTTCTGCGCCCCGACGGATCCACGGAGGACATCCTTCTCGGGCCCGATCCTCTCCAGGGACATCACTGCCAGTATGTCGTGCCGGCCGGGGTCTGGCAGGCCGCCCACCTGATCTCCGGGGGCCTCTACGCACTCTACGGCTGCACCCTGAGCCCTGGCTACACGCCGGACATCTTCGAAGGAGGAACCCGCTCCGCGTTAGCATCGCAATACCCGTCCCGGTCTGCCGATATCGAACGGTTCGCCTGTCCAGACGGTGAAACTCGCATGCCCTTGTAACCGTGATTCCGTGAACTCCGTCGTGACGGATTGTAGCCATTGACCCTGTCTAAAATTGAGTGATTTTGTGTGGGCAACGTCCCTATCAGGAACCATTGACCACCGCGCCGGCCGACGCCGACCTCTCGGAAATGAGTCCTTCAAGCGGTCCGGTCTGACTATGAATACCTTCTTAAAACGGTGGATTTCGAGGATGGGGTGGCTGGCCAGTTTAACCGCAAGCCTTTCAGCACTGGCGGTGGAACTACCGGCCCGATTGAGCACCACCGTCGTGCCGGCCCGACCGAAGTCCTTGGCGGTGAGTGCGCTGAAGGCTTTGCCTCCGCAAGTCACGCTCCGACTGGCTGCGCCCGATCTCTCCGTGGTGCGGGCTGAAGACGCCTTAAACCTCCAGCAAAATGCCAAGGGGCGGGCCCGTGTGGGCATCCGACGCCTGTTGGCGGATCCCATCCGGGTTCAGGGCAGCAAAACGTCTTGGACTCCCCTGCCGGATGGCTCCCGAGTCTGGAGTGCCCGTTTGGAATCTGAAGAAGCATGGGGCGTGCGAGTCCATTTGGAATCCATTCGATGGCCGACCGGAGTTGAACTGCGAATCTTCAATGCGGAAGACCCCACCGAGATCCAAGGCCCCTTCGATGCTACGAGTCTTGGTGAGAGCGACAATTTCTGGACCCCCAGCCTCTTCGGATCCGCAGTGGTTCTAGAATGCCGGGTCTCTCCCGGTTCCAGTCTGCCCTCCTTCCGAATCACCGAACTGACTCATCGTTATGTGCGCCTGGGAGAAGATTCGAGCGGCAAAGCCGGAGCCTCCACGGCGTCTCCCAAGACCGCGGCCACTTGCAATATCGACGTCACTTGCGAACCGGCGTGGGCCACGACCTCGCATGCTGTCGCTGGGATCGGTTCCGTCGGTGTGGTGGGTGAACTCTTCTGCACGGGTTGTCTGCTCAACGATCTGAACGAAGCCAAAAATACCGATTATTTTCTCACGGCCGCCCATTGCATCACCAGTCAGTCTGAGGCCGACACCACGGAGTTTTATTGGAATTATCAAACGACTCTTTGCAAAGGAGTCCTTCCGAACCCCTCCACGGTTCCCAGGACTGTCGGCGGTGCGAGCATTCTCTCCACCAAGAGCCGTGGCTCCGGCAACGACCACAGCTTTCTGCAGTTGCGCGGCACCGTACCCGGTGGCGTGACCTATGCCGGTTGGAACTCCGACTCCCCAGTCTCCGGTGAGGTTTTGGCCGGAATCCACCATCCCCAGGGTGATTACAAGCGCATCAGCATCGGCGTGACCCAGGGCGAGAACGCCAACTTTCGCACGGTGCGATGGACACGAGGGGTCACTGAAGTGGGTAGTTCCGGTTCCCCGCTCTTCAATGCCCGACAACAGCTCATTGGGCAGCTTTACGGGGGTGATTCGGATTGCTCCAACCTCGACCCGTCTCAGCAAATCGACGAGTATGGCCGATTCAACGTCACCTTCCCGACGGTCCGTCGCTGGTTGTTGAATGAACCGGTGACGATCCCGGCCAATGATGCCTTCTCCGCGGCCCAGACGGTCTCGGGTCAACAAGGGACGATGAGCGGCAGCTCGGTCAATGCCTCCCGCGAAGGCGGAGAGCCCAACCACGGTCAGGGTGGCGGGCGTAATTCCATTTGGTACCAATGGAGCGCCCCCTTCACTGGCACGGTGACCTTCGAAACGATGGGGAGCGATTTCGACACCACCTTGGGCGCCTACCAGGGGGACACGGTGAGTGGTTTGGTGCGGGTCGCCGCCAACGATGACTTTGAGTTGGGGCAAACGAGCAGCCGAGTGGGTTTCCTCGTCTCCGCAGGAACTCTTTACCGAATCGCCGTGGATGGGCACGACGGAGCTCAGGGGACGGTCCAGTTGACTTGGCGGCCGGGCGGCATCGCTACGCCCCCGCCCAATGACCTATTCACCAATGCGGCGGCTACCGTCGGTTTCGGGGGTATTTACCACGCCTCCAACTATGGATTTACGCGGGAGCCCTTGGAGCCCTCCCACGCGGGGGGAGCTGGCCAGCGATCGGCCTGGTGGCGGTGGACCGCTCCCATTTCAGGAGCAACGATCATCAACACTGTAGACAGCAGCTTTGACACCTTGTTGGCCGTCTACATAGGCAATTCTGTTTCCACGCTACGGCGTGTCGCCGAGAACGACGACATCGACCCGATTCTCGATCAGGTCCAAAGCGAGGTGAGCTTCGGAGCCACCGCCGGCGCCACCTACTGGATCGCGGTGGACGGATTTACCGATGGCATCATCCAGGAAGAAGGTTCTATTCGTTTAGAAATCTCCCAAAAGGGCGGGCAACCCACCGGCAACAATGCGTTTGCCAACGCCACCACTCTCAGCGGATCCCGAGGCGCGGTCACCGCCAACAATTTGCGGTTCACCCGCGAAATCGGGGAACCCTCCCACGCCGGCATCCGAGGGAATCGATCTGCTTGGTGGCAGTGGTCGGCCCCGAACGATGGCATCGTTCGCTTCGAGACCACCGGAACGGCGTTTGACACGCTACTGGCCGTCTACACCGGAGATTCGGTCAACGCCCTGAAACTCGTGGTGGAAAATGATGACATCATCTCCGGCGATGTGTGGCAAAGCCGTGCGGAATTCGCCGCCAAAAAAGGAACCCTTTACCGCATCGTCGTCGATGGTTTCTACGACGCCGGACCACCGGTGACCCAAGACGAAGGCAACATCCGACTGGCATGGGAACAAGTGACTCCCATCCAACCCTTCGCGGTGACGGCATCTCAGGCTCCGGATGGCCGATTTGAAGTCCGGCTGATGTCTCAAACAGGCATTCGCTATGCGTTAGAGCGCACTCTCGACTTGTCACTCCCTGGATCGCCTTGGAATCGAATCGCCACAGCCGATGGCAACGGCTTGGAACTCATCCTTCAGGACACCGATCAACCCAGTGGGCAAGCCAGCTACTTCCGAGTGGTGACAGTTCCCTGATTCGATCAAACTAGAGAAGTGATCCCTGCTGGCACTAAATCGAAACAGCTGGCCCCTGCGGCCCCGTTCCGTCTGCTGCTGCAAATCAATGCGCTCTCTATGGGGCGCACGGTGTTGATGCTCCGCCAAAAGTCGCGCCTCTGGGTGGGCGTCATCGGACTCTTCCTCGTCGGCTACGCGGTGATGGCCTACGGCTTGTTTTTTCAGGGACTCCGTTTCCTCTCCCGATTTCCAGGCTTGGGCGGTCTTCTGGTCGAACGGTTGCTCTTCCTGCTCTTCGCCTGTCTTTTCGGTCTCCTGCTGCTGAGCAATCTGGTCATTAGTTATTCCAACTTCTTTCGCAACCGAGAGGCAGAATTCTTACTACCGCTACCCATCCCTCCGGAAACCATCTTTCGTTGGAAATTCCTCGAATCGGTGCTGCTGGCTTCCTGGGCGTTTTTGTTTCTCATCACCCCGTTGCTCATCGCCTACGGTCATGTTTATGGGGTGGATTGGCACTTCTACCCCGTCACCGGGTTCCTGGTAGCCCTCTACATTATTCTTCCCGGGGTGGCCGGTTCTGGGCTTTCGCTGCTGCTGGCCCGGTATCTTGACCTGCGTCTCTTCCAGATAATTCTACTGACCACGATCGCCGCACTCATCGGCGTCTTCGTCTGGCGAACCCAGCCCACGACCGTGACCGAGGAGCTGCTCTTGGAGAACCGGGTGCTGGTGGTCATCGACCGGCTTTTAGACAACACCCGTCTCGTCCAATTTCCGTTTCTGCCCAGTTATTGGCTCAGCTCGGCCATACAGAATTGGGTCGAGGGAGCCTATCGTAGCTCGGTTTTTTATGGTGGGGTGCTCCTCAGCTACACGCTGTTCTTCGGGTTGGTATCCATGACCCGATTCGGTGCCGTGCTGTATGAAGCCAGCAGCTGTGTGCGCAGCCGCGGTTCAATCCTCGGGCGCTGGATGTGGCTGCGCCGACTTCGAACCTCGCCGGAGACGCCGGTCACCACGCGAAGCCTACTGGAGCGGTGCGTCGAAGCCATTCCCGGACTTCCGGGTGACGTGGGGACCATCTTGGTGAAAGACATCCGCGTCTTTTGGCGCGACACCACCCAGTGGGGGCAAACCCTCATGCTCTTTGGCTTGCTCACGGTCTACCTGATGAATTTGCGGCATTTCACCCGGCAATCGGATTCGGCGTTCTGGGTCTCCATCACCAGCTTTCTCAACCTGGGTGCGTGTTCGTTAAATCTGGCCACCATCACCACCCGATTCGTCTTTCCGCAGTTCTCACTCGAAGGGCGGCGGGTTTGGTTGATGGGATTGGCACCTTTGGGATTGGCTCGAGTGGTGTGGTGGAAGTTTCTCACCGCATCGGTGATCACGGGTATTCTGACACTTAGTTTGACCCTCTTGAGTTGCTGGATGCTCCATCTCGATGGAGCGCACACGGTGTATTTCGGTATCGCGATGTGTGTGATGACCCTCGTCCTCAACGCCTTGTCCGTGGGTCTGGGAACCCTCTATCCCAACTTCTCCGAGACTAATCCTGGGAAGATCGTCAGTGGATTCGGTGGCACCTTCTGCCTGGTTTTGAGTTTTGTGTATATCCTCGGTTCGGTACTACTACTGGCCTTCGGCAGTCCGTGGGGATGGCGGGGCGAGGAGCAGGACAGCGTGCGGGCCGGACTCACCGGACTAGTATTCGCCTTGGCCTCTCTGGCGGTCGGCGGAATTCCGCTGCGCTTGGCGTTGCGGCGCGCGGCCACCATGGAACTTTGATCCTCAATCGGGCAAATCCCCCGTCAGAAAAGCCCAGACTTTCAGCGACTGTTTGCAGAAAACTTCTGAATCGTCAGCCTGATGCCGATGCAAAGACGGACCTTTTGCCAATTGGTCGGGCAGGCTTGCGTCGCGGCCTATATCGGACCGGTCGGCGTCGGAGCGAACACTGACGGCACGGGGCGTCCATCCGCAGTATCCCAGACACTGAGGGCCAGCCAAGAACCGGTCGATGAGGCCTCTGATTGGGCGACAATTTCGACGCTGCTAGAGGACGCATCGTCGACCTACCACGAGCCGTGGGACGACGCCACGAATCGCACTCTGATGAAGGGTGCCTACTTGGGCAACGGAGACCTCGGTGCCCACTTGGGCGGATCCCGGCACTCGCTCATTTACTACTTGGGTAAGAATGGATTCCACGCCGGAAACGACACCGTCGGATTCCGCGCGGGCGATGATTCTGCGCCGGGTCCTTACAAGCAGCACATTCTGAATTTGGCCCGCTTGACGATCGAGGCTGCTGTGGAAATTGAACAGGCCGCCCCGGCGAAGGCCGATTCGCCTTCGGACTACTCCGTCACCCAAGACCTAAAGAACGCCCAGATCCGAACCGAATGTTTCATGGCCGGTGCCCCGGTCATCATCCGGGCCTACCTGTCGCCCTCCAGCAATGTGTTGGTATTTGAGTTGTCCACGAGCGGCGGGAAGGATCTTTGCCTGCAGGCCGCGCTGTCGGTCATCGGTAATGCGTCGGTCGCCCAACGTGCAGGCATGGCCGGGCCGATGATTTGGGTCACCAAGGAACCCAACGCAGAGGGCGCTCCCTTTTACGTGAAGGGCGCGGTGGCGGCCCAAATCCTCGGCACTTCCGCCGTGACGGCCACCGACAACCGTTCCCAATCCCAACTGACCTTCACGCTGCCCGCTGGCGGCGGGGTCATCTACTTGGTGGTCCAGGCCGAACACTCCAAGGATGCCCCCTCACCTCTGGCTTCAGTAAAAAGGGCTCTGCGCCGCTGCACCGCCGCCCAGGTCGCTCATGTGTCGGCCAGCAACAAGGCCTGGTGGCGGCGGTTCTGGCTCCGGTCGTACATTCAGTTGGGCGATCCGATTCAGCGCTACTGGTACAACCACCTCTACCTGGTGGGTTCGGCCGCACGCAGTGGCAAAGACAACGGGCCGGGCAAGGCTCCGGGTCATTGGGGGCCCTGGAATCGGGCCGACGACATGAAGTGGTTCGGGAACATGGGGATGAACTACAACGCCCAAAACCCCTACTACGGAACCTTCACGGCGAACCACGTCGATCTGGTAGATCCGTATGTCGAGACCATCCGATACTACGCCGAAAACACGGCCCGACGGCGTGTGATCCACCGATGGGTCTCTCCGGAAATCGCAGCACACATGCCCGCGAGCTGCCGAGGCGTCGAGTTCGAGGGCTCGTTCACGTCCCACGGCACCCCCTCCACCGCCGGAGGGACACAAGGAGGTGAAGATTGCTGCATGGCCACCAATGCGGTGTTCGCCATTCTGCCGATCGTGTGGAAGTGGAAATACGGTCGGGACACAACCTTCCTCGCCAAGACCGCCTACCCGTTGATGCGGTCGGTCGCCGATTTTTTCGACGACTACATCGGAGCCCCCGTGAACGGCCGATACGAGGTGTACGGATCGGTCCACGAGGGGGCCAACTGGTTCGCCAAGAACGACATGTTCAGCCTCGGCGCGATCCGGTTCCTGTACCGGGAAATCGTGGCGGCCAGTCTCGAACTCCGGTGCGATGCGGACCGGCGGGCCCACTGGCAGGATATCCTAGACCATATGAGCGAGTACCCGCTCCAGGCCTGGGGATCGAAAGTCACCTTCCGGCCTAACGCGGTGCACGACGTAATGGAGGCCCTGCATTACCAGGGTGGCGCGCGGAACACCGGGGTAATGTTCACCACCACCTTCGACAACATCAGTCACCGGACGTTGCCGGCCTATCGG
>CAINWP010000077.1 GCA_903854475.1 uncultured Verrucomicrobiota bacterium | reverse complement strand
CCCTTTTCAAGCAAAACAGCCCGACTCCGCCGACGCCGACTTCCGTGGCGGGCGTCGACGGGATGGGAGCGACGGGAGAGGGTTGGTGGTCCCGGGATGCGCTGGCGGTGGAGGTGGTGACGTTTGATCCGGGCTACGCGCATCAACCGGGCAACAACGGCCAGTACCATTACCACGCGGAGCCGAAGGCGTTGCGCTTTCAGCTCGGTGACAACATGACGGCCACGTATGACGCCGCGCGGAATATCCACACCTACACCGAGACCGACCCCAGCGGGACCCTCACGCCGCTGCATCACTCGCCGATTCTCGGTTGGTGCTATGACGGATATCCCATCTACGGCCCGTACGCCTTTTCAGATCCGACCAACCCAAGCAGTCCGATCCGGCGGATGAGAAGTGGCTTCGTCCTGCGCAACGGTCAGAACGGTACCCAAGACCTCCGCATGACCGGGCGCGTATCTCTGGCGAAGTGGGCTGCGCAGGTTTTCGGCGTGGCCAACCCGAATGCGGTGAATCCTGTCCCGCTGGCGGCCACGCAGTACGGCCCACCCACCACTTATAAGACCACAGGACCGGGTGGAATAACGACCTACTCATTGGGGCGTTATTCAGGGGACTACGATTATCTCGGCGATCAGGGTCTGACTCAGGGCGAGACTTTCGACCTCGATCCATACAATGGGCGCAACTGCGTCACGCCGGAATTTCCCGGAGGTACCTACGCTTACTTTGTGACCATCGATCCTAACGGCAATCCGGCTTTCCCCTACATGCTTGGAAAGCAATATTATGGAACACCCAACGCCGGTAATGCCGCGACCGTGCCAGTGAGTGCGGTCGAGCTCTTCAATGGCGGCCCAATGACGAAGGAGGTTTTGGAGAGTCCGTCGGTGCATCCAGTAACTGGCACCGTCACTCTGACTTGGAGCAGTGTGGAAGGCGGCACCTACCAGTTGGAGGCCTCCGATACGCTGGATCCAGACTCGTGGGTGACGGTGGGTGATCCTGTGACGGCCACGCCCAATGCCACTCGCACGACGAGTATCGATCCCGGTGCGGCGCTGAGCTTACCAAGACGCTTCTACCAAATCTGGCGCACCTCGCTCGATACCTACGATCCCTGAGGGGGCTTGCCTGGTTCATTGCCTGGTTCTGGTGGCGGGCAAGGAGCGTAGTCCGGACGATGATCCGGACGTCGGGCTTGTGGGTTGTTGCTGAGGTTGGGAGGACCGTGAACGCGTTGCTTAAATGGCTGGCAGGAGTTGGGCCGTGGAACCGTCCGGCCATTGCCTATCGGCTCGTTGTCAGTGCGGGGCTGGGACGACGCTGATGAGGGATGTGAGGATGAGCATGGTCAGGCCGACACTGCCGGGGATTGAGATGTTGTCGTCCAACCGAAGTCGGGGCGAAATGTTTTCCACCAGAGCGCCAACAAGCCCAGCGACAACCCCGATGACCACGAATGAAATGGGGGCCGAAATGATGGAGGCAATGACGAGGACCACCACGATGGCCGATCCGGCAAAGGCCAGGGTTCCTTCTAAACTCTTGTCCAGAAAACGGTGGGACCCATAACGCCGACCCACCAGGGCCGCACAAATATCGCTGATGATGAGAATGGAAAAGGCCGTGATGGCGATGATCTTCGGGAAGAACAGGACGCAGGCGCAGGCGGCAATGAGGACGTGGGATGCGCCGTTGAGCCGGACCTTATCGATCTTCAGTTCGTGATTTCGCATCACCGTTTCGAAATACCGAAGCAGGGTGTTGCGAATCCAACCCTTCTTGTGACCCAAAACATCGATGACCACGCACAGGCAGGCCAACGGAATGAGGATCCACAAGGCAGTTGCTTTGGAGATCAGTGCATAAACCACCGGGATGGACAGCGACAGGAGGTGAATGCCTTTTCGGAGCACTTCTGATTTGTAGGTGATCTGGCGTTCTTCGGTCATTCCTCGTCGTGTGTTTTGCGCGTGTCAGATTCCGAGGCCGCACCTCTCTGTCGGTGCAAAGCAGGTGTGTGCAACTCGGTGCGCAAGGTCTTCCAAAACCGCCTGCTCGCCCTCTGTAGGGGGAACGTCCCGCGTTCAGCGGTGGTGAGGCCGGACGACCCGATCGCAGACTTCGGCGGCGTTGACTTGCCGACAATTCGCCGGTGGGTTGCGCGAATCAACTCTTTGTCTGCGCCAATGCCTGAGCCCATGGGCACCCCGGGGGTCTGTTTGGGTTACCAAGGGTAAGGCGAGCCATCCCGGTTTGGTCAGCGACCCTGCGCGAGCCATCCATTGGGAGTCTGAAAAAGGGTCGGTTCTTGATATTGATACATAAAGCAACTAAAGCACTCTCACGGGATGGCCCGCCAGTTAAGAGTCGAGTAGGTTGGCGCGATTTATCAGGTCATGAATCGCGGTGACCGGCGCGAACGGATCTTCATGGATGATGCGGATCGCCAGCGCTTCGTTGAGACGCTGGGCGAGGTTTGCGCCAAGACGGGCTGGCAGGTTCACGCCTATGTCCTCATGCCGAATCATTTTCATTGGGTGGTCGAGACGCCGTAGCCAAATCTGGTTGCTGG
>CAINWP010000076.1 GCA_903854475.1 uncultured Verrucomicrobiota bacterium | reverse complement strand
TTGGCCTGGGGTGGCATCACGCTGGAGCCCGATGGTTATCACGTTCGGCCCGGCGACCGGATCCAAGAGGCGCTGGATCAGGCCGCGACCAACACCGTACAGAAAACGGTCTGGGTGCACGCGGGCTTGTACCGACCGGAATCCAAACGCCAGGCACTGATTGGCTTCAACCGGCGGCATGACGGAATCCGTCTGGTGGCTCTCGGAGACGTCACGCTCACCGCGGCCAATCCCGCCCTGTCGGCCACCGACGAGCCAGCCCATCCCGCCGTGGTGAACCACGTGGTTTATTTTGGCGACGGGGTCTCGACCAATACGCTCCTGCGCGGGTTCCGTCTGACCGGAGCCAACGCCTTCCTCACCAAAGAGGGAACCCAGGCACTCGAGCCCAACCGGACCGTCTTGAAGAACCACTTCTTCTACTCCGATGGCGGGGCCGTGAAGATCTTCGGGCGTTCCTCTCCTCGGCTCATAGAGCTCACGATCGAAGATAATTTCACGCGCCCGTGCGGCGCGGGCATCTCGGTTCAACAACAAGGATTCCGCGAGACCCCAGTGCTCATCGCCAGTTGCCGGTTTCTGAACAACAAGGCCCAAGGCACCGGGCCAGCCATCGATCTTCTGGCTGGCAGCTCGGCCAAAGTCCTCAACTGCCTCTTCGTCGGGAACATCTCCAATACCGGCGAAGACCTGGTGGCCAAGGCCTCCGGCGAAAAGCCCTTCGCCAACAACGGGGCGATCACCATTTTTTGGGAGTCCCTGGCGCTCGTCCAGAACTGCACCTTCACCGGCAACCGCAACGGCGTGGACGACATGGGCGGCGACAGCGTTTACGTCGCCAACCTCTTCCACGCCAATCGCTCCGAGGGCGGATTGCCCGGCCATCCCCGCTACGAGCTGGCCATCAATGCCGGAGCCCGCGTGGAGAACTGTGCGATCCTGGGTCCGGTCTTCGATGCCAAGAAAGCGATCGACCCTCGCCAGAACCGGCTCGAAGGACCCGACCCCCGCTTCAACACCGACTACGTGCCACAGGCCACCGAGTATTCGGGCATCGGCTATCGGCCCATGACGCGGGCAAAATCTCCGACCCCGGCCTCGGTTTCTCCCGGATCACCGGTCACTTCGGCTCCACCAGTTCCAGCGTCCCGTTGAGGGGAATCGGTCCGGTACGAGTTTGCCGACGGCCCGACGGCCAGACCACCTCGATGCGATCCACGGCCGTCTCCGATCCCAGTCCGAAATAGAGCGGCAAGCTGCTCTGGGCCAGATACCCGGACTTGCCGTCCTGGAAGCGCGTCTGGACCCGCGAACCGCTGTGGACCCGAACGGTCGCGCCCAGTCCGTCGCGATTGGAAACCGTGCCCACCAGCCGCACCTGCAGGAAGCGCAACGTCGTGCGTGCGGAAAGATCGCTCAAGAGCACCTGCGGCGCGTCATTCCACTCATTGGTCACCAAGTCGAGGTCTCCATCGCCGTCCACGTCGAGAGCCACCGACGAGCGCGAACTCGCCGTGCCCATCACCTGAACCTTGCCAGAGTGACCCTTCGCCAGCGGATGGCGGCGGTCTTCAGGCAGCGCCGTATCGAGGACGAAGGCCTCGCGCAGGATTGGATCGCCCCGGCGCGGCTCGAGCCCTAGCACCCACTCCGCATCCACGAAGCGCTTGCCCCCGTCGTTGAGCAGCAGCGAATTGGCCACATAACGCAGCGGATAGCCCATGCCCGCGGTCAGGAACACATCCTCGTCACCGTCGGCATTGAAATCGGCCACCGTCACGCCCCACGGCCAGTAAGTCTCGGTCCCCACCGTGGCTGACACTTCCGCAAACGCGTGACCCGAACCCTGATTCTGGAAAAACGCATTGCCGAACACACTGTTGGTGGCCCGACGGAACAACTCCGGCTTCCACTCCGCCGCGCACCACGCATCGCTCTTGGACTTGTCGAAGGCCACCGTGAGATTAGTATCACCCGCATTGATTTGCGCCGTCGTCATGTCGGAGTGCATGTCGGTGACGATCAAATCCATCAGCCCGTCGCGGTTGTGGTCGAAGAACTTCACGCCCATCGAACCCCACGGCGTCTTGCGAAAGAACGCCGCCGTCCGGTCCTCGAAGCGGCTCCCCTGACGGTTCACATAATAGCGGTCTTCGCCCGACATGCTCAGCACGTACAGTTCCGGAAATCCGTCCCCATCCAGATCGCAAAAGGTCGCATCGCCACTCCAGCCCCGATGGATTAATCCCGTCGTCTGCGCAGCATTCTCAAAACGTCCATCACCCCGATTATGGAAGAGCAGGCTCGCCTCGCTGCGCTCCGGATACTGCCAGCCCTGAAAGGCGTCTGAACGACCCACATACTCCCCGGAGCGCCCCTTCTCATTCCGCGTGTACACCCCAACATTGCAGACAAAAAGGTCCAGCTTCCCATCCCGGTCATAATCGAAGAACACCGCACCCGACCCGTGCCCCGGCTTGCCCGACGACACACCGGCCTCGACCGTGATGTCGCGGAACCGGCCCCCTCCCTCATTACGAAAGAGCGCCAACCCTTGGCGCACGGTGGTCACCAGCAAGTCCGGACGCCCATCGTTATCGAAGTCCGCAAATGAACCCCCCACGCTCACCTTTCCCGCCATCGCCACCCCGGCCCGGGCAGTGATATCTTCGAAGCGCCCACCCCCCATATTGCGCCACAGCTGGTTGCCCCCTCGCTGATTCACAAAGAACAAATCCGGCCGGCCGTCTCCGTCCACATCCGCCGCCGCGATGGCCGTCCCGTGATCATAATGAACCGCCTTGTAATCCCGGGCCCCGTCATCCACCGGCACCTGTCGGAACGTAATCCCGCTCTCCGTTACCCGGTCTTGGAATTGAAACCCATGGAACACCTTCCATGCCGCCGCAGCGCTCCGCTGGCGTTCTCCGTTCGCCTTCAACGCCGCCCCCACGGTTTTTTGCAGCGCCGCATCTGGAACCTGAACCGTAGAATCAGCGGCTCCGGCCGCAGTCATCAAAGACAAGACACCGACACACGGAAGCCAATGCGAGAAGGTCATGGTGGAAGGGGTTAATGACGGCATCGTATACCACCCAATCCCCTTTCTGCAAAAGCTCTTTGCTAACCGCAAAAAAAAAAGCGGCAGCAGCGGGACAGGGCCGGAACGAGCATCGGATCGAAGCAACAAATTCCCCAAGCGCGGCAGCGCGAAGCCCCTCCTCCCGCACGATCCCTGCGAGTGCAGGCCCTGTCCCGCTGCGGCACCCCCAAGAAGCAGCATACCAAACCAGTCCCATCCCCATCAGCCCTCAGCCTGTCCCTAAACCAAACAAACCTACACCCAGACACCCAAGCCGCAGAGCCACCACGAAACGCACCACCGTGTTGAGACTTCCCAAGCCCGCCCCGGACTGTTTGATTGGGCCCTTCTCTCCCAATTGCGCATGAAACCGTTCCTGTGGATTCTAGCCTACGGAGCCCTCTGGGCCCGATGGAGTCTCGGCGCGGAAAACCCATCCACCGCACCCTCCCTGCGCACCAACGACATCGTCGCCCTCATCGGCGGCGGCTCCGCCGAAGCCCGAGCCCGAAGCGCCCACTGGGAAACACTCCTCATCGCAGCCCATCCCACCCACCACCTGCGAATCCTCAACCTCGCCCGCGAAGGCGACACCGTTTTCAGCCAACTCCGCGAAGTCAATTATCCCAGCCCCCTTCAACAAGTAGCCACCGCCAAGGCCACCGTCTGTGTGCTCGATTTCGGCCAAGGCGAAGCCTACGACGGACTCCAACACCTCGAACGCTTCGCGGAACGCCTCCATCAATGGGTCCTCGACTGCCAGGCCCTCGGAACCCGCGTCATCCTCGTCACCCCCATTCCGGTCACTCGCAACGATCCGCCACCGATCGAAGCCTACGCCCAACGCATCCGAGACATCGCCCGGCGCCAAAACCTGCCCGTCATCGATGTCTTCGAAGCCGCACGATCCCAGAAGAACCTGTCCATCGACGGACGCAAACTCACCGAATCCGGACAGGCCCGCGTGGCCGCCAGCGCCCTCAAACCCTGGCTTCACGGACTGGTCGTCCCTCAAACCGATCCGGCCGGCCGATTCCCTGAACCCTCGTGGGAAGCCCTGCGACAGGCCGTCATCGAACGCAACAATTTGTGGAAAGGCTACAGCCGGCCCACCAATTGGGCCTTTCTGGCGGGCGACCGCACCGAGCAACTCAGCAGCCGCGACCACCTCGACCCCAAGATCCGCTGGTTCCCTGCGGAAATGGAACAATTCGTCCCGCTCCTTCAAGCGGCCGACCAAAAGACCGACACCCTCGCCGCACGCCTAACCCGCGTCACCCCGCTCGAGACCGCCCGTTGAATCGCCATGACTGCTCACCGCATGAACCCCGTCTTCCACCGAGCACTCATCCAGGCCGCGGCATTCGTAACCCTCTGCCTACCCGGCACCACCCTGGCCTCCCAAACACCCGCCGAAGAATTGGCTTCCTTGAACGTGGCCGAGGGCTACTCCATCAGCCTCTTCGCCAGCGAAGCCGACGGCGTGGTCAAGCCCACCCAAATCCGCTTCGACGGCGACGGTCGACTCTGGGTCACCACCACCACCAGTTATCCCCAGATCCGTCCCGGCGAAACTCCGCACGATCGCATCATTGTGCTGGAAGACACCGACCATGACGGCCGAGCCGATCGGTCCACTGTGTTCGACGACCAACTCCACATGCCGCTCGGGCTCGAGCTGGGCGACGGTGGCGTTTACGTGGGAGCGGCCGACCAACTGCTCTTCCTCAAGGACACCGACGGCGACGGCAAGGCCGACGTGCGGCGCGTGATCTTCAGCGGGTTCGGGACAGGCGACACCCACCAAACCCTGAACTCCTTCACCTGGGGCCCCGCCGGTGAACTCATGATGAGCCAGGGCCTCCATGCCATTAGCCGCATCGAAACCCCTTGGGGCAACGAGACGCTGCATCAGGCCGGCATTTGGCGATTCTGGCCCCGCCGCATGAGGCTCGACCCCTTCTGGGACGGAGCCATGGGCGCCCACAATCCCTTCGGCACCACCTTCGACCGGGCCGGCCAACCCTTCGTCTTCGCCGGCAATGGCCACGGCATCGCCCACCTCACGCAGGCGATGATCCGCACCGAGCACTTCGAGGCGCATCCGCCTTTGTGGAATCAAGGCCGCAAGTTTGGAGGGGCCGACATCGCCGACAACAGTCACTGGCTCCCCGAGCACCGCGGAGAGTTTGTGGCGGGCGGCTATCTTCATAACAGCGTCGAGCGATTCCGCCTCACCCCCCGCGGGGCGACTTTCCAAGTGGACCGACTGCCACCCCTGGTTGAATCCACCAACACCGCCTTCCGGGTCGTCGATGTGCGCTTTGGTCCCGATGGCGCCCTGTACCTCTGCGACTGGTTCAACTCCCTGATCGGCCACTACCAAACGAGCTTCCGGCATCCCGACCGCGACAAGACCCGCGGACGCATTTGGCGCGTGTCCGCCAAGGGGCGTCCGGCCCTGCAGGCACCCGCTCTCGAGAAGGCTCCACTGCCCGCACTCTTCGACGCGCTGCTTTCTCCCGAGCGCTGGAACCGACAACTCGCAGCCCGCGTCCTCAAGGACCGACCGACCGAACCCGTGGTCGCCGGCTTCCAAAATTGGGTGCACGCCGCGCCGTCCGCAGAGGCGGGTCTCGATCGAATATACGAAGGCATTGGTGTCCTCGCCTCACACGAAGTTCCCCAAGCGGAATTCATCGAACTCCTCTCCCACTCCAGCAATCCCGAGCACCGAGCCCGTGCCGCCCGGATCACAGGTCACTGGGCCAGTCGCCTGAAGGATCCGCTGGAAGTGTTGACGCGCCTGGCTGCGGACACCCAAGCCACAGTGCGTCTGGAAGCCGTGGTCGCCTGCGCCTATGTGCCCGACGCGCGCGCCGTCGAAGTAGCTGCCATCGCCATGGAGAATGCCACGGGAGCACCCGGAGAAGCCCCGGTGGCCTATGCCTTCACCCAATGCGTCCACGCCCTCAAAGCGCTGTGGAAAGGCCCCTACGCGCAAAATTCCCTGAGCTTTGGCAACAACCAGCGGCGACGTGACGCCTTCGCCAGAGCCGATCGCAGCGCCGATACTGTGGACGAAGCGGCGACCCGATTGCGACGCGTCCAAGAAGTCGCTCTTCCGGCGGACACCCAAGCCTCGCTCATCGAGTCCGTGCTGGCCGCCGCTCGACCTCAAGACATTCCGCTGCTGCTGGCTCCTCGAACGTTCACGGTCGGAACTGCCTATGATGCCGGAGCCCACGCCCGAGCCTTGCTTGAGTTGGACGCACTGGGACAGGACCTCGGACTCAAGCCCACCCAAGACGTGCGGGCGGCCCTCGAGACCCTGCTGGCCGCTCGGGAAACCTCGGTGCAGGCCGGAGCCGCCCGGTTGATCGGCCGCTGGCGGATCACCGCCCTCGAGCCCGACCTGATCCGGCTGATCGAGTCGCCCGAGATGCCGCTGGCATTACGGGCCGGTGCGATCGTTGGCCTGGCCCGATTCCCGGAACCGGCCCATACCGGCCGGATCCTGAAGGCGGCCGGTCCCGGGGCCCCGACCGAGCTGAAGTCCACCGCCACGGTCGCCTTGGCCGGACGCGACTTGGGGCAGGCCTGCCGTTTGGCCGCCGAGGTTCTGGCCTTCGAAGCCAACACCGCAGCGATCGAAACCGTGATGACCCCGATCTTGCGGCAACCCGGCGGTTCCGGCGCTCTAGCTACAGCCCTCCAAAAAGTCCCACCCCATCCAGAATCAGCCCGGGCTCTGGCAGGATTTTTGGCCCAGGCCGGACGCCAGGTACCTGCGCTCGCCCCGGTGTTGGGCCCGGTGCTGGGTCGAGCGGCTGGCAACCAAACCCTCACCGAGCGGCTGGCCAGCAGCCCCGCCCGCCAAGAATTTATGAAGACTGTCCGCGCCTCGGGCGATGCGAAGCGCGGGGCCTTGGTTTTTGCGAGGGCTGAGCTCGGCTGCACCTCCTGCCACGGCGTCGGTGCATCGCAAACAAGCCTGGGTCCAGACCTCGGATCCCTCGGCACCGCCCAAACCCCCGACTTTATCCTGCGCGCGCTCTTAGAACCCCAGGTCGAAGTGAAGGAAGGGTTCATGTCCTGGAACCTGACCCTTCGCAACGGCGAGGAGATCCAAGGCCGTATCGAAAGCACTTTTCCCCAAGAAATCGTGCTGCTGGAAGCCTCCTCCCGCAGGCCCCTACGACTGGCCCGCTCGGAGATAAACTCTCAAACTCAAGCCGGCTCGATCATGCCCGCCGGACTCGTGGACTCACTCAACGACAACGAACTCCGAGACCTTCTTCGCTACCTGTCCGGCCTCGGTCGCCGGGATTGATCCAATCCACCGGCCGCTGAAACCGTGGTCCGGAGCGTTGACGGATAGGAAGACCTTCGAGGAAGGTGGCGTCATCGTGCCCGCCCATCCGCTGATCGACCTCATCACGTCGCCGGAGCCCTCCGTGCGGAACCGCCCCCTAGAGGCATGGTCCGGGCCGGCCACACTGGCTCAGCTGCTCGAGGCCTGCTCGGCCTTGGACCAGTTCCGCCGAGAGGCCCTGAACCTGTACGAGCGGGTGCGGGCCCTGTTCTTCCTGTCGGCCCTCCATCGATTCCACCTTCCACCAAAACTCAGTCCCTCAGGCAATGCGGGTTTGATCCCGTTTGCTGGCTTCGAGCATCTCCTCAACCGCCGCTTCGAAGAGGCCATCGACTGCTTTCTAGGTGAATTTGAGGCACAGGGTCCGTCTGATGGCATCGCCTCAGCCCTGGCGGCTGCTTACCACCGCCTGGCTTTCCAGACCCTCGCCGATCAGGTACGACGCAGTGTGCGCACTGTGCGCGGTAACCAGTGGATGTTCCGCATGGGCCATCCGGCCGATCAGCCACTGAGACTGCGGCCGGAACTCTTGGAGCGTTCCCCAGATGGAGCCTACCCCATCCTCCGCGAACTGACACCGGTGCGGATGGATCTAACCCACTCGGCCTGGTCCGACATTTTTTTTCTGGGCATGGACTACCCCGAGGGGGCCAAGGTGCTCAACATTTCAGTGGACCTCGGTGTCCACGGACGTGACGCGGCTCCGCGCCCACCGGTGAGTGCCCGGCTGCGCGTGCTCGATGAGCCGGTGCTCCGCCTCACCTCGGTGGATCTTGGAGCGACCGCCGACATCACTGCATTGGGAGAGGTCTTTGATTTCGCCAAAGATCATCTCGGGTTGCTTAAAGCGGCCGTCATCGCCGCGGGCGTGGTTCCGCCGGGCATCGAAGGTTCCGGGCAATCGCTGGCCGACTTGCTCGCGCGCATCGTCGGTCCAGGACGCGGCCTCGAGCTCTGTTCCAGCGTCAACGACATTCCCAAGGGATCGCGACTGGCGGTCAGCACGAATCTCCTAGGTTCGCTCATTAGCGTCTGCATGCGGGCCACCGGACAAGCCGCTTCATTGACCGGGCCGCTCGATGAATCAGAGCGTCGACTTGTTCTTGCTCGGGCCCTCTTGGGCGAGTGGCTCGGCGGCTCCGGCGGCGGATGGCAAGACTCGGGCGGCGTTTGGCCGGGCATCAAGCTCATCACTGGCGTTGCAGCCACCGAAGAGGATCCCGAATGGGGTATTTCCCGGGGATGTCTCATGCCAACCCATCATGTTTTCAGCCGCCAAGAAATCCCGGAATCGTCACGCCGTGCGCTGATGGATTCACTGGTGGTGGTCCATGGGGGCATGGCACAGAACGTGGGCCCCATCCTCGAGATGGTGACCGAAAAATACCTCCTGCGCTCCGCCTCCGAGTGGGCGGGCCGCCAAGAGGCGCTCGGGGTGTTAGACGAAATCGTTGATGCACTGCGACGCGGAGATATCCACGCCGTTGGCAAGGCCACCACGCGCAATTTTCGCCAACCCCTACAAGCCATTATCCCCTGGGCTTCCAACCATTTCACCGAGCGGCTGATCCAACAGTGCGAGACCGAGTTTGGAACTGATTTCTGGGGTTTTTGGATGCTCGGTGGAATGTCTGGTGGCGGCATGGGTTTCATCTTCGCCCCAGAGCGAAAGGCCGAGGCTCAAGAGCGCCTTCAGATTCTCATGCTGGAAACGAAGCGGAGCCTCTCGACGGCCCTGCCCTTCGCCATGGATCCGGTGGTCTTCGATTACGCCATCAACGAGCACGGCACCATGGCCGAGTTGCTCTCCGGCGAGGACGCTCTGATGCCGCTGAATTACTACGCGCTCACGGTACCCCCCTTGCTGCGTGCCGATCGCCGATCATTAACCCCGGCTCGCCGTGCTGAACTCGACCGTGTGGGAAGGGCCGCACGCACACGTCCGGAGCTGGGCGGGATGATCCAGACACTGTTCGACGCCCTCCTGCCTCGCTCCCGGGACAGTGCGAGCGAACGCAGCGGATTGCAGGGATTGCTCGAAGAAAACGGTTTCGATCCAGCCCAGCATGAGCAAATTCGCTCAGACCTGCGGGACGGCCGCATCGGACTGGCCCAAAATCGCCTTCGTGCCGACAGCCGGATCGAAGACGTCGAAGCAGACGATGTGCTGCGTTGGGACACGCCTTCGACCACTGTGCCGCCCGAGGTCCGGGCTGCTGGTGAGGCCGCATTGCGAGCCGGCCAGGTTGCCGTGATAACCTTGGCGGCTGGAGCCGGATCTCGATGGACCGGCGGCGCTGGCACCTGCAAGGCCCTGCATCCCTTCGCCCAATTCGCCGGCCGGCACCGGACCTTCATCGAAACCCACCTAGCCAAGTCCCGGCGCTCAGGTCGGCTAGCGGGCCACGTCCTACCGCACCTTTTTACGACGAGCTACCTCACCCACGAACCCACCCAGCGGTTCCTCCGTCAGGTCGATGGTTATGGCTACCCAGGGCCCCTGATTCTGTCACCCGGCCGCAGCGTCGGCCTGAGACTCATCCCGACGGAGCGCGATCTTCGCTTCGCGTGGGAAGAAATGCCTCAACAGTTGCTCGATGTTCAGCAGCAGAAGGTCCGCGAGAGTCTCCGATCATCCCTCATTGGCTGGGCCCGGACTTCGGGTGAGACAGGCGACTACACCGACAACGTGCCTCTGCAATGCCTGCATCCGGTGGGCCATTTTTTTGAGGTTCCTAATCTGTTTCACAACGGCGTGCTCGCCGGACTCTTGGGTGAGCGACCCCAACTCAAATACCTGCTACTCCACAACATCGATACCCTCGGGGCCTCAGTGGATCCGGCATTGTTGGGCCAGCATGTCCTCAGCGGGGCTTGTCTCACCTTCGAATTAATTGGGCGGCGGCTAGAAGACCGGGGGGGTGGCCTCGCTCGGGTCAATGGCCACCCGCGGCTGGTTGAAGGATTGGCGATGCCGCGAGAGGAAGATGAGTTCCGGTTGCGCTTCTACAACTCCATGACGACCTGGATCCATCTCGACCGGTTGCTAGAAACCTTCGGATTGACGCGGGAGGACATCCTTTCCCAGAACCAATCAACGATTGCCTCCGCCATCCGCACCATGGCCAGTCGGCTGCCGACCTATGTCACGATTAAGGACGTTAAGAAACGCTGGGGACACGGCCAGGAAGATGTTTTTCCGGTGGCCCAGTTTGAGAAACTCTGGAGCGATCTCAGTGCCTTGAGCGAGATCGACACCCGCTTTGTGGTGGTGCCCCGAATTCGGGGTCAACAGTTGAAGGACCCCGCTCAGCTCGATGGCTGGCTACGCGATGGTTCTGCCGCCGCGGTGTCGGCGCTCTGCGATTGGTCTTGAGGAGAGTTCAACTGAATCCGGTCACTCCTTCACTCAGTCCCGCTCCGCTTTTTTTAAGCCGCCAAAAGCAAACGCCCGTTCTGCAAGAAGCAGGACGGGCGTCTGAAAACTTGAACGTGGCGGAAAGTGTAGAGAACTGGCTCAGGCACGTTCCATGTACTTGCCGGTCCGTGTGTCCACCTTGATCTTCTCGCCCGTCTTGATGAAGAGCGGGACATTGATCTCAAGACCCGTCTCCAACGTCACCGTCTTCTGCACATTGTTGGCGCTGTCACCCTTGAGGCCTTCCGGCGCATTGGAAACGACTAGGACGACGCTCGAAGGCATTTCAATAATGACGGCCTTCTCCTCGACGAAGGTCATGGTCACTAAGCTGTTCTCGGTGAGATAATTCTTGGCGTCACCGACGAATTCAGGAGTCACCGTGACCTCTTCGTAAGTCTCAGGATTGACGAATACATAGTCGTCACCGGTCTTGTAGCTGAACTCCATCTTGTAGGTCATCAATGGGACCGTCTCTATCTTTTCCCCCGAGCCGAAGCGGACATCCATGCTCTTGCCGGTACGGATGCTGCGCAAAATGCCCTGTACGAAAGCCCGTAGGTTTCCGGGAGTCCGGTGGGTGACCTCAAGGACGACGCAAATGTCGGTATTGTACTTGATCGCTTGACCCTTGCGGAGTTCGTTCGCGTTGACTGCCATAGAATTGAAATGGGTGTTCCGCTGGGTAATCCGGCGGAAAGAACCTATAGCTTACTGGCCGACGAATCGCTGGCAAGCGTCCAATTCCAACAGCGTTGGTTCGGACCCGCCAAAGCCGCCAGAAATCTTCTTCACCTCTATCCAGATGCTGCCTCATTCTCTCACTTCCTTCGGGTTTCTCCCGAGGAAACTTCCGCCGCCATGAAAGCCAAGCTCGTCATCACTCCGAAAAAGGCCGTCCTCGATCCTCAAGGCAAGACCGTCGCCAACGCCCTCGAACACATGGGATACGCTGGAGTCACCGGCGTCCGCGTGGGCAAGTACATCGAGATCGACTTGGCTCCGGGCACCTCCGCTGCCGATGCCCACAACGCTCTCAACGAGGCGGCCTTGCGTTTTCTGAGCAACCCGGTGATCGAAGATTACCGTCTGGAGATCGTGGAATGACGACCCATTCGGCTATGAGATTTGCCATCCTCCAGTTTCCAGCTTCCAACTGCGACCAAGACTGCGTGCACGCGCTTCGCGTGCTGGGCAGCCAAGCCAAACTCGTCTGGCACAAGGACACCTCGTTGGGCGAGGTGGATGCCGTGATCGTCCCCGGTGGCTTCAGCTATGGGGACGCTCTGCGTTGCGGGGCCATCGCCCGTTTCAGCCCTGTGATGCAAGCGGTGAGCCGCTTCGCGGACAACGGCGGGCTCGTCTTAGGCATTTGCAATGGCTTCCAAATCCTTTGCGAAGCAGGTCTTTTACCAGGCGCACTGATCCGCAACCGAGACCTGCGATTCCACTGCGAACAGGTTTTTCTGAAAACCGCCAACTTCGAGACTCCTTTCACTTCAGAGATCCCCCGCGACGGCGTTCCCATCCGCATTCCTATCGCCCACGGCGAGGGATGCTACTTCGCCGATGCTCCCACGCTGGAACGATTGCAAACGCAGCGCCAAATTCTTTGGCAGTACTGTGATGCGAAGGGTGCCGTGACTGAGGCAGCCAATCCCAACGGTTCAGTGCTGAACATCGCCGGCATCGCCAACGAGCGCTTCAATGTGGCGGGCCTCATGCCGCACCCAGATCGTGCAGTGGAAGGTATTCTCGGAACGGAAGACGGTCGGTCGATCCTGAAGAGCATGATCTTGGCGCTAGAATCCCGACGGGCTTCCGCTGTGGCCGCAGCCTAAAGGGCTCGCCACAGACTGTCTGCACCCTGCACTACGAGCGTTACCACCGCGACGGTTGGCTCACGGCCCGGGCCAACCGACCCAAATACTCGGCCCGCGGAATTTCCGTGGCTCCCAGCGACCGGGTGACTGAGGTGACCATCTGGCAGTCCAGCAGGGTAAATCCACGGCGGGCTAGATGACGGTCCAGATGGACCAAAGCCACCTTCGAGGCATCATCCGCATGGTGAAACATCGACTCACCGGCAAAGAAGCCTCCCACGCACACCCCGTACACCCCGCCCACCAGCCGCCCTTCCTGCCAGCATTCCACACTGTGGGCATGTCCGGCCTGGGCCAGCTGTTCATACGCCTGCAAAAGCTGGGGTGAAATCCAAGTCGAGCTGGCCCCGCTTCGGGGCACCTCGGCACAGGCACGAATGACGGCTGAAAATTTTTGGTCGAAACTCACCGTGTAGGGGGCTCGGCGCAACGTCCGGGCCAGACTCCGCGAAACATGCACTGCGCCCACCGGAAGAACGCCGCGGGGATCGGGGGACCACCAGGTAATCGGGTCAACCGACCACGGAAAAAGACCGCTCTGATACGCTTCCAGCAACCGCTCCACCGACAGGTCGCCTCCCACTGCCACCAATCCATCTTCCCGGGCCTGGCTCGGATCCGGCAACCGATCTCCTGGAGATAGGAAGGTCACGGAATCCGATGGATTCCTCATTCGAGAGATTCCTCGGAGATCAATCGCCCCTGGAAACGGGAAGCGATTTCCAGGTTCCACCAATGCAGGGTATTGGGTGAGTTCAGAGGCAAATCGGCGGGAACCTCCGGGGGATCGGGTCGCCCGAGTTGTTCCCAGGCCCCCAGGCGTAATTCGTTCAACGCCTGAAGAAAGGATTCACGGTCTTCGGGGGTCAGACGGAGAATCCAGCCGGAGTCTTCCCGGGTTCCGGAAGGGGTTTGAGTCGTCGTTGTGGCCGTGGCCGCGGCGCCCAAAAGCACAACCAACCGGGACCGTACCTCTGATCGGTGGTTCTCCAACTCACCGGCTAAATCCGACTGGCACTGTTCCTCAAGGGCTTCAGAGGTGCGACTCAGCCGAGCTCGTTGGCGTGGGTCGATGGGACGAGAAAAAAGTGTGAGCAGCAGGTTGCGCTCTCCAGGGGTGAGGAACCAAGAAGTGCCCTCGTCGTCGCACGCGTGAAGTTTCATGAGGCCGGTTCCAGCGTGGCGGTGAGGGAATACTTCTGGAGCGCGTGGACGTAATACTCCGCTTTTTCGAAGCTGTCTCGAACCACAACACTGCGGCCTTCCTTATGAACTTCGAGCATGTGCCGCTGTGCTTTTTCACGACCCCAACCGAAGACCTGCTGGAAGACATGAGTCACATAAGGCATGAGGTTCACCGGGTCATCCCAAACGATGACGGTATAGTCCCGCTCACGGACCTTCTTAGATTCTATCTCCGCACCGACCTCGGGTGTCGGTAATTCGATGGTTCCCGGCATGCTGTTCACTGGCTTAATAAATTGGGCTCGATGAATTGGGTTGGCGGCGGCTCGGCTCTCCGGGCGGCTACCCATTAGGATAAGGAAGGGGGTTCCCAATGCAACGGCCGCCGTGTAAGCGGCGGCCGTTTGGTCGATTCCGATCCGATGAATCAGTTCATCGATGGTGACGCCGCTTCAAATTCAACTGGGTCAGAGAGTGCATGAGAGAGGCTTGGGCCAGGGCTGTTTCTTCGTCTCCCAATCTCTGAGCGATTCGCGCCTCAGCCTTTTTCCGAGCTTCTTCGGCTCGGGCCTCATCGATGTCCGCTGCTCGAATAGCCATGTCGGTCAAGATGGCAACCCGTTCACCAGTGATCTCAACAAAACCTTCTCCGACGGCCAGAAAGTGGTCTTGGCCGCCCTTGCGAACGACGATCTCACCGTGAGTGATCTGGGTCATCAGCGGGATGTGCATAGGGAAGATGCCCATCTCGCCCTCGAGCCCTGGCAAGGTGACCATGTCGACCTCCTCGGAATAGATGCGGGCCTCAGGCGTTGCGATTTCCAGTTTGAGAGTGGCCATGTCGGTGGGGTTCTGAGCGTGGGACGGACAACCGGTCAGTCCTGGATCTCGTCAATGCCACCCTTCATGTAGAAGTTGGCTTCAGCGATATCGTCGTACTTGCCTTCCAGGATCTCCTTGAAGCTGCGGACTGTCTCGGCGACAGGCACCTGCTTGCCCGGGCGACCTGTGAACTGCTCAGCCACCGTGAACGGCTGGCTGAGGAATTTCTGAATCTTGCGGGCGCGGAAGACGGTCAACTTGTCATCAGCAGACAACTCGTCCATGCCGAGAATCGCGATGATATCCTGAAGGTCCTTGTAGCGTTGGAGCACCTTCTGAACGCCACGGGCGACATTATAATGCTCTTCGCCGACGAACTCAGGCGCTAGGGCGCGGGAGCTCGAAGCCAACGGATCCACCGCCGGGAAAATGCCCAACTCGGCGATGGAACGCTCGAGAACGATCGTGGCATCGAGGTGGGCGAAGGTCGTTGCCGGGGCCGGATCGGTGAGATCGTCGGCCGGCACGTACACCGCCTGGAAGGAGGTGATGGAACCCTTCTTGGTGGAAGTAATGCGCTCCTGAAGATTACCCATTTCGGCGGCCAGCGTCGGCTGGTAACCCACCGCGGACGGAGTCCGGCCGAGCAGCGCCGACACCTCAGATCCCGCCTGCGAGAAGCGGAACACGTTGTCGACGAAGAGCAGCACGTCTTGATTCTTCTCGTCGCGGAAATACTCAGTCACGGCCAAGGCCGAGAGAGCGACGCGGAGACGGGCTCCGGGCGGCTCGTTCATCTGCCCATAAACCAGACCGATGCGGGATCCGGGCTCTAGGATCGGCATGCCGTTGGCGCCGATCTCGGGGTGGCCCTTGGCGTCCTTCTTGGTCTTGATGACGTTGGCTTCGATCATCTCGTTGTAGAGATCGTTGCCCTCACGGGTACGCTCACCGACGCCCGCGAACATCGAGATGCCGCCGTGAAGCTTCGCGATGTTGTTGATCAACTCCATGATCACGACCGTCTTGCCGACGCCCGCACCACCGAAAGCTCCGACCTTACCGCCCTTGAGGAATGGGCAGATGAGATCAATGACCTTGATGCCGGTGGTCAGGATCTGAGGACTGGTGGATTGATCCACCAGCGGAGGAGCACTGCGGTGGATGGGGTAGTACTTGTCAGCCTTCACCGGACCCTGCTCATCGACTGCGTCGCCGGTAACATTGAAGACTCGGCCCATGACGGCTTCACCCACGGGCATAGAAATCGGTTGGCCTTGATCGACCACCGGCTGCCCCCGCTTGAGGCCTTCGGTGGTGCTCATAGCGACCGCGCGAATCCAGTGTCCGCCGAGGTGCTGCTGCACCTCAAGCGTGAGACGGGTGGCGGAGCCGCCGGGGGGCGTGAAGTCGACGGTGAGCGCGTTGTAGATCGCGGGGAGAGTTCCGGAGAACTCCACGTCGACGACGGGACCGATGATCTGGACGATCTTTCCTGTGTTCATTTCCGAGAGAGGTCAGTTGCCCATCGCCATGGCGGCGCTGGTAATTTCGAGAAGTTCCTTGGTGATGTTCGCCTGACGGAGCTTGTTGTACTCGAGCGTCAGGTCCTTAATGAGTTGCTTAGCGTTGTCGGTGGCGCTCTTCATGGCAACCATGCGCGCCGAATGCTCGGAAGCCTTGGCCTCCAAAAGCATCTGATACACCTGATAATTCAGGTAGTGCGGGAGGAGGTTGCTCAGCAACTGCGGTGCAGGCGGTTCAAAGCTATACTCCTGGGCGGCACTGTGCTGAATCTCCTCAGTACCGCCAATACCGCGAATATCCGGATCCAGTTTCTGGAGACGGCCCAAAGGCAACAACGTTCGAATCTCCGCCTTTTGAGTCAACGTGTTGATATAGTTGGTGAAAACCACATCAACAGCATCTACTTGACCGCTAAGAAAGAGTTCTTGGGCAAACTTGGAAATCGCCCGGGCCTCAGCGAATTCGGGTATGTCTTTGTAAGAAAATTCGGCGACCAGTTTGCGCTTGAGACGTGCCACCCATTGGGCTGCCTTGCGGCCGGCCACCACATAAACTGTGCTGGGCAGATGGGCTTTGGCTGCCTCGCGCAGCAAGTTGGTGTTCAGAGCGCCGCAAAGACCCTTGTCGGTGCTGATGATGATCAGCGCCCGATTCTTAATCTCGCGTTCTTCAGTGAGAGGGTGCTGGAACTCTCCGGCCCCTGCCGTAGCAGCTGCCAACACCTCATTCATCAAGGACGCATACGGCCGACCCGCTAGGGCAGCCTGCTGCGCCTTACGCATCTTGGCCGAGGCGACCATTTGCATCGCCTTAGTGATCTGCGCCGTGTTCTTGACCGACTTGATGCGGCGCCGGATGTCGCGTGTGCTGGGCATGGTGAGTGGGAGGTGCTCCGGTCAGGCTGCGACTTAGCGGTAGCTTTGCTTGAACTCGGTGATGGCTGCCTTCAATTCGGCGGCCAACGCGTCATTGATAGCTTTCTCGATACGAATCTTCTCAAGGAGAGTCGGTTTCCGAGTATTGAGGAAGTCGGTGACCTTGTTTTGGAAGTCCTTGACCTTCTCAACGTTCACGTCGTCCAGCAGACCATTCTGCATGGTCCAAAGGATGACCGCCTGGATTTCGACCGGGATCGGCTTGTATTGGCTTTGCTTGAAGAGTTCTACGATTCGCTTGCCGCGCTCCAAGGTTGCCTGGGTCTTGGCATCGAGGTCTGATCCGAACTGGGCGAACGCGGCGAGTTCTCGGTACTGAGCCAGGTCGAGCTTGATCTTACCGGCGACTTGCTTCATCGCCTTGATTTGCGCGGCGGATCCAACGCGGCTGACCGACAGACCGACCGAAATGGCCGGACGAACACCCTGGTAGAACAAGTCGGTCTCGAGATAAATCTGACCGTCGGTGATGGAGATAACGTTAGTCGGAATGTAGGCCGAGACGTCACCCGCTTGAGTCTCAATGATGGGCAAGGCCGTCAGCGATCCATTGCCGCTCTTCTCGTTCACGCGGGCCGATCGCTCCAAGAGGCGGCTATGCAGATAGAACACATCGCCCGGATAGGCTTCGCGGCCGGACGGACGCTTCAACACCAATGAAACTTGACGGTAAGCCGTGGCCTGCTTGGAGAGATCATCATAAATGATGAGCGCATCCATGCCGTTGTCCATGAACCACTCGCCAATGGAAGCTCCTGAGAACGGCGCCAAATATTGGTCGGCAGCCGAATCGGAGGCAGCGGCGGCCACGACAATCGTGTACTCCATTGCGCCGGCCTTATCGAGCTCAGCGATGACGCGGGCGATGTTGGATTGCTTCTGCCCGATCGCGACGTAGATGTTGTAGACCGGGCGGAAGTCCTTGACCCCAACATTCTGCTGATTGATGCGGGCCTGATTGATCATCGTGTCCACGCCGATCGTGGTCTTGCCGGTGGAACGGTCACCAATGATCAGCTCGCGTTGACCGCGACCAATGGGAATCATCGCGTCGACGGCCATGATCCCGGTCTGGAGCGGTTGGCTCACGGACTTCCGCTTAATAATACCCGGGGCGATCTTTTCGACCGGGTAGAATGCGGTGGCCTCAATAGGACCTTTGCCATCGAGCGGGCGCCCGAGGACGTCCACGACTCGACCCAATAGTCCTTTTCCGACAGGAACCGACAGCAGTTTGCCGGTGGTCTTCACCTCACTGCCCTCGTGGAGGCTGGTGTAGTCGCCCATGATGATCGCGCCGACCTCGGTTTCTTCGAGGTTCAGGGCGAGGCCGATGATGCCGCCACCGAAGTCGAGCATCTCATTGGCCATGCAGTCCGAAAGGCCTTCGATCTTGCAAACACCATCGGAAATCTCGCGGATTTGTCCGATGTTTTGGCGTGTCACCGAAGCCTTCGCACCGTTGATCTGGGCCTCAATTTCTTGGAGCAGGGAACTCATGTCGTCTGTGGGATTATTCGACTGTGGGAAAGTTGAAAATGATCGTTAAAAGCTATTCTCGAGTGCGGCCAACCGTGTTTTCACGGTGCCATCAAACACATCACTACCAATCTGGATGCGGAGCCCACCGATCAAAGTGGGATCCACGAAGAACTGGAAATCCAGACCGGCCCCATACTTCTGGGTCAGGCTGGCTTTAATGGTGTCCATTTGGGACTCAGAGGTGGGCACGGCGTTATCAATGCGGACCGTCCGACTCTGAACGTCGAGTTCCACTAGGCGCTGAAAATGCGTCAGAGCAGCCAGATAATTGCGGGGCTTGCTCGCCAACACCTGCGACACCGCCGAGCGGACGCGGGTCTCACTTAGCACACCATTCAATTGGCACATGCGGTACAGATCTTTGCCGTCACGCCGCGCCTGTTTTCCAATCTTCATCCTAGAAATTTAGGTTGTGATTCGGTTTGTGATTTGGGTGGGCCTAGGCGGCGATTTGCCGTTGGGTTTCCTCAGCCAAGCGCTTTTGGTCGTCCAACGTCAGAATCTTTCCGGTCACCTTGACGCTGGCCTCGACGACCAACCGTCCAAATTCTTGACGGAGTTCCGCCTTCAAGCGGGTCAATTCGGCCTCATTAGAATGGCGAGCTTTGGCAATAATGTCGGCAGCGGCGGCAATCGCCTTTTGGGTTTCGATCTCCGTAACCCGTGCCGCTGCAGCTCTGGATTCTTCAATGATCCGACCGGTCTGGGCGCCTGTTTCTTCCAGCAATTCTTGAGACTTGCGATGGGCAACAGCGAGCTCCTCCCGAGCGCGGCCGGCATCGGCAAGACCTTGAGCAATCAACGCACGGCGGTCTTCCAATGTCTTTTGGATAGGGCCGATCGCCCACTTCTTCAGGATCAGCGCCACCAGCACAAAGCTGATTGCGTTGGCAATAAGCGCTGGGATATTGGCCCCGAAGGTCTTGGCAATTTCACCAACGGGACCGGCATCGGCTGCCGCAAGAAATAGGAGCGGACTCATCTCTATGGGATCTGTGGGGTCTTAACTTCTCGAAAATGGAGGCGCGGAACCTTGAGGTCCCGCGCCCAAGTGATCACTTACCGTTCCAGAGGAACAGGGCGAAGAATACAATGCCTTCAGCGAAGGCCGTGCTCAGAATGGATTGAACCAGGATCTTGGTGGCGGCTCCGGGATTGCGGCCGACTGCTTCAGCGGCGCTCTTACCGATCATTCCGACGCCGATTGCGGCAGCGGCAGCGGCGGCGGCGACGTGAATGTTGCCGGACATTTCTGCGATCATCATGATGATGTTTACCTTTCTAGTGTTGTTGCCGACCGCCCCGGCAGGCTTGCCACCGTCTGACGGCCGAAAGTGTTAGTGGTGAGACCCATCCTCGCCGTGCTCTTCATCGTGTGAGCAAATGAGCAGCGTGAAAACCGCCGTCAAGAGCATGAAGACCAGAGCCTGCACCAAACCGACCAAAAGTTCCATGAAGTAGAACGGCAAAGCGGTGAGCCAACCCAGTTGGGCGCCACCCAGATGAGTCATCGACTCCAGCATATTCTCTCCAGCGAAGACATTCCCGAAAAGGCGGAAGCTCAGCGAAACGGGGCGGAAAAGTATGGACACGACCTCTAGGAGACCGACAGCGAAAAAGACCACCATTAGGACGATTCCCATAAAACCGCTCAACCCGCCTTTGGCTCCAAATATATGCTTGAGAAATCCGATGGGGCCGTTGGCCTGCAAGGCCCAGACCGTCCACAGGACAAAGAAAACCATCGACATGGCGAAGGTCATGTTGAAGTCCGCATTGGCGCCCCGCAGCAGAGGGTCGGTCACATGGAAGCCATGTTCCCCAGCAACACCATATCCGATGGTCCCAACCCCCGGGAGCAGGCCGAACCAGTTGGTGGACACGACAAAGACAAACAACGAGGCAAAGAACCAAAACGTTTTGCGAACGAGGTCGTCTCCGATAATTCCACCGAGGAAATCATACAGACCTTCAACCACCCACTCCCAGAAATTCTGAGCCCCGTCCGGAATGTCCTTCATGGTCCGAACACCCAAACGCACAGCCAAGACCAACAGCAAAGAGACCACCCAGGTCAAGATCATGGAATTGGACACCGGCAACGGTCCAATGTGGAAAATAACGGGTGCCGCCGAGGGCAAGCCCTGCTGCTCGGCAGCCTCGACGTGATTTCCATGCTCCGCGGCAACGGTTGCCAACTGGAGGCAGAATCCCGCGAACGGAAGTACTAAGGTTTTAGACCAGGCCATCGTGATTGATAGAAGGAAGACCACCGGGACCACGCCACGGGCGCGCAGTCGGCGAGGGTTTTCAACTGTTGATGGGTCGAGATAACGAGATAGTGAAAAGTTTCACAAGCGGATTTTGGAAAAGTTTGCGACCGAATGGGTCCATCAGCCGGCGCCTCTCTTGAATTTTGGCAGCCCTAGTGGCTTCTGGGTCAATGGGCCAAAGACCCTAGATCGTGATCGATTTCTACCCTCTCAGAAAGCCCCGAAGCCACATCCAAGACTGCTCAGCGGCGAAGAAAATCACCCAGGTGACCACCGCAAAATAGATGAGAGTGACCACCAGGCTCAGAAGAGCCAGCAAGTACATGACGCCATCTCGCTGAAGTCGTCCGACACACGCGAAAAAGATGATCAGTGCCGGGAGCGAGTTCTGAAGTGGAACCACCAAGAATGGGACGGCCACCAAGAGGCCGCCCAGCAGGATGAGCCAACCTGCACCCTTGCGCCCGACCGCATCCACGAGCCAAACCATGCGTTCGGTGCGGCTGACGCGACCGACAATCTTCAGCAATCCGCACCCGAAGCCTGAGAATGCGTTCCAAGTCATCGCTCTGGGTCGCGTGGACCGAATACGCATCGGCAGCCAGACCGACTCATCACCGCGAATTAACCTCCAACCCATTCCTGCAAAGGCCAGGCCACCGAAGGTGGCGATGGGCCCGGTGGGCAAGGGTTGAATGAAGGGCAGGGTGAGAATCAGAGCCATTAACCAGGCGTTGCCCTCGCCCAGTTGATCGAGGAACTCACCGATGGTTTGGCCACCCGAGCGTGCGACCTGAGCCGAAGCGCTCATGGCACGGATGAAGTCCGCCGCGGTGGCGTTGCTCGAAGACTGAGGGGGTAAGGACATCCAGCGAGGCTCTCTGACCTTAGGGCAGAAGCCTGGATACAAGGGCACTGACGGACTTGCCGTCCGCTCGGCCATCTATCTTGGACTGGGCAACTTTCATGACCGCTCCCATGTCTTTCTTTGAAGTAGCGCCCACTTCGATAATGACCTCTCGAATCAGGCTTTCCAATTCTTCGGCCGACAACGCCTTGGGCAGGTACTCGGTGAGCACTTCCAATTCGGCCTTCTCGTTGGCTGCCATTTCCGTCCGGCCGGCCTTCTCAAATTCTTCGATGGAGTCTCGACGCTTCTTGGCCTCCCGTTGGATCAACGCCATCACATCGGCATCCGAGAGTATCTCCGTTTTCTTTTCGATTTGGGCGTAACCCAGAGCCGCCTTGAGCATCCGGAGCGTCCCGGTTCGGACGGCTTGGCGGGCTAGCATGGAGGATTTGAGTTCGTCGTTAACGCGTTGTTGGAGGCTCATGATTCGGAGGCTTGGAGTTTGCGGAGTTGATCGCGGACTTCGGCGGCGGTCTCGTAGTCCTCGATCCGGATGGCCTCGGCAAGAGCGAAGCGAAGGCGTTCGATCTCATTCTGCGGGGGCTTACGACGAATTTCGTCGAGCCATCCGCGCAGTGACAAGATCTCGCCGCTCTGTTCAATGAGTTCTTCGCGCTCGTGATCCCGATAGAACTCCGCCAACTCGGTGATGCCGGCCTCGATGGCGATGAGGGCGGCATCCCGATCGTTGTCTTGGAGACGGGCCTCGCCCCGGGCTCGCGTGCGCATCATCGTGAGCTGTGGGGTAAATTGAACCACGCTCCATGACAGATCGTCGGATTCAGCAAACTGGTCCACGAAGCTGAAGACTTCCAGGTTTCTAGCACAGTCACGCTCAACGGCCTCGTAATCCTTGAGCTGGAAGAAACAAATGTATCGGTGATGATACTGAATGGATTCCTGCTGGAGACGTCCGCATTCCTCCGAACCCAGGGCGAAATCTGGAGTCTCGCCATCGGCGCTGATAGGAGCCTGTTCCAAACGTTTTCTGTAGAAATGGAACCAAGACTCATTCCCCATGGGCTTTTTGCCATCCGGACGCCCCAGCACATTCATCTGGAGGATCCCCAGATCAACGCGGAGTTGGATTTTCTCACCGTCCTTGCCCTGAAAGCGGCGCGCCACCACCTGACCGGGCTTATAATCCCAGTCCTGCAGCATCTCAGTGAGGTCGAACGTCATCGGTCTGCCAATATGGAAACTTTTTTGACTGCGTCAACGCACAGGGCCGATGAGTTATTCTCACTCTCGCTCCCCATCGACTAGGCCAAGATTCCCTGTATCACCTCTCCATGGACGTCAGTGAGACGGAAATCACGCCCTTGGAATCGGTAGGTAAGCCTATGGTGATCCATGCCGAAGAGGTGCAGGAGAGTGGCATGCAAATCGTGCACGTGAACCTTGTTTTCAGTGGCATAAAAACCGAAATCATCGGTCCCGCCGTAAACTGTGCCTGGCTTAATACCGCCACCCGCCATCCAAATGGTATACCCATGCGGATGATGATCTCGACCGATCTGGTCTGGCTTGAGAGCTCCTTGCATCATCGGAGTCCGACCAAACTCTCCGCCCCAAAGGACCAAGGTTTCGTCGAGAAGACCACGCTCCTTGAGGTCCTTGATGAGGGCAACAGACGGCTGATCGGTCTCGGCGCAACGCTTCTTGAGATCAAAGACCAAATTGCCGTCGGGCCCGCCATGATGATCCCAGCCCCGGTGGTAGAGTTGGACAAAGCGAACTCCACGCTCGACCAATCGACGGGCCAGTAGGCAGTTGTTGGCGAAAGAAGCCCGTCCGGGAGTTGTCCCGTAGGCCTCATGGACACGCGCTGTTTCGCCCGTGATATCCATGACCTCGGGCACACTGGTTTGCATGCGGTAGGCGAGCTCATAGGAGGCGATTCGTGTCTGGATCTCTGGATCTTGCAAGACATCGAAACGCGCCTGATTGAGGTCCCGAAGGACATCCAATGTTTGGCGACGGCGTTTGCGATCCATGCCCGGCGGATTTCCGACGTACAGCACCGGATCACCCTGTGAGCGCAATGTAACGCCCTGATGCACCGTCGGTAAGAAGCCGCTGCCCCAAGCCGCGTTGGTGAGGGGCTGTCCGACGCCCGTCATCATCACCACAAAGGCCGGCAAGTCCTTGTTCTCGCTGCCCAGGCCGTAGCTGAACCACGAACCCATGCCCGGCCGACCCGCCAACTGAGCTCCGGTGTTCATGAACAAGGTCGCCGGGTCATGGTTAAATGCCTCGGAGTAGAAGCCCTTCACGAAACAGACATCGTCAGCAATGGAACCCAACTGGGGCAGGAGTTCACTTATCCAGGCCCCGGATTTGCCGTGTCGGGCAAACTGATAAGGAGAAGCCAGCAACTTGGACTCCTTGCCGATCTGAGCCAACCGTATGTTTTTTACCAACTCCTCGGGGACCCGTTGGCCGTTGCGCTTAGTGAGCTCCGGCTTGGGATCGAAGAGGTCGAGGTGCGAGGGCCCACCGGACTGAAACAGGTAAATGATGTTCTTGGCCTTAGGGGCGAAGTGCGGGGCCTTGAACGCGGTTCCCGATTCCTGAGTGCCGGCCTGCAATGACGGGTTGAGCAAGGTGCTCAATGCCAAGGCGCCCATGCCGGTGCCACAGTGCTGGAGAAAACGCCGCCGCGTGGAGGCCTTGAGGGATTCCAAGATGGGTGTCGGCAACTGCGGGTGCATCCAGAGAATCTGCGTCCCGAATCCATCCCGATCAAGCCCTGCTCACAGGACTGCGTTCGTGGTTCTTTAACCGGGTCATGGCTCTTGAACCGGTTGAGAGATCTGTTCAGCGAAAAAGGGACAGAACCGAGATCGGTCTGTCCCTTTTCGTGTTGTTCGACAGCGGCAAATGATCCGGCAACTCAGGCGCCGTACTTGTCGAACAGACGAGCATTGGCCTGCATCAGACGCATGAGATACTTGGCCTCAAAGATACCAAGGGATCCGGAATTAGCTCCTGTCTCCGTGAAACGGGACAGCTTGTCGCTGCCGCTGATTTCGGAGTGGATGAGCACCGGCTGCGGATGCCACGAGTGACCCTTCACGGCGACCGGTGTGGAATGGTCGCCCGTAATCGCTATTACATCGGGCTTCTTGGCCAAGAAGATGGGCAAAGCGGCATCGAAGTCCTCGATGGCCTTAACCTTGGCCGCGAAATCGCCGTCTTCGCCGGCCTTGTCAGTGTACTTGTAGTGGATGAAGAAAAAGTCGTATTGGTCGTACTCCTTCACGTATCGCTCAAACTGCTGGGCGATCGTTTCCGGTCCCTCAATCTTCACCATGCCGACCAACTGGCTCAAACCCTTGTACATCGGGTAGACCGCGATCGCTGCCGCCTTCAGACCGTAGCGCTGCTCGAAAGTCGGAATTTCAGGCTGATGGGCAACACCGCGCATGAGGAACCCGTTGGCCATCTTCTCACCCGCCAAGAGCGGCAAGGCCAGCTTGTAGAAATCGGCGATCAGTTTGGCGACCTTCTTCTGGCCGGCATTCTGCGGATCCACCGGCTTGGCCTCGGCGATCTGGAGCCCCTCGCGGTTGGGATCTGTATCCGTCAGCGGGCCTTCCAGACCCTGACCCCGGAACACCACGACAAAGCGATGCTCCTTGCCCGGATAAATGTGAACCTCGGTTGCGCCGATCTTCTGAATCTTAGCAGAGAGGATTCCACACAAACGCTCGCAAACCTCGGTCGCAATGCGACCGGCGCGACGGTCTGTGACGATTCCCTTGGGATCGAGGGTGCAGAAATTAGCCCGTGCCGCCACGTCCCCATTCTTGAGCTCGATGCCCAAACCCAGCGTCTCGATCACACCTCGGCCGACCTCCCATTCGATGGGGTCGTAACCGAAGAGGGCCAGATGTCCGGGACCCGATCCAGGGGTAATGCCCGGTGCCACCGGAATCATCCGTCCTTGGGCGCACCCCGATTGGGTCAGGGCGTCGAGGTTCGGGGTCTTGGCCGCCTCCAACGGCGTCATCCAATTCTGGGAACGGGTCGCTAGATCTCCTAGGCCGTCGAGAACGATGAGTGCCATTTTGGCCCCGGTCTTGACCTGAAGTTTCGCGTAAACGGAATCGAGTTTGCTCATAATCAAGGTGATTGGGGTCTCCGAAGGGCCCCGATGTAGAGGCTCTCTGCCGGCTCCCGTCGGCCGACCCTGTTGGGCAGTTAATTCGCCGTCAACGACACTTTGGTGCTGACCACCCAGCGGGTCACTCCGATGACTGAGCTGGCCGGGCTCCACTCAGTGCGCGGGTCACTTTTTGAAGAATCCCTTGGACTTAGGGGCCGGGGCCGGGGCGTCTGATTTGACCGGAACCTTTTCAAGGAATCGGTTGAGATCCATCTCTGAGACCGAATTGGTGATCAACGACGCTTGGTGGGTTTCCTTCGTTGTCAATTGAGCCAACTGAGAAGGTGCCTGGAGAATGTAGGGCGTCAGAAAGATGAGCAGTTCGGTCTTGGCGTCGCTCTTGGCGCGAGTCTTGAACAAATTGCCCAGAATCGGGATATCACCCAAGTACGGAACCTTCTTCTCGCTCTGGGATTGGTTATTCGAGATGAGTCCGCCAATGACAACAGTCTCCGCATTTGGAGTGACCACCACGGTGTCGGCTGAACGGACATTGATGTAAGGAGCCGAAACATCGGCCGACAAGAACTGCTTTTCAGTCGGTGAAACTGAAGAGATTTGCGGTTGGACGATCATCTCGACTTGACCATTAGAACCGATGAATGGAGTGACGTTAAGGATGATGCCCACGTCATTGTAGGTGACGTTAATAATGGGGATGGTGTTGTTACCCGAAGCCGCATAGGAAACGCCACTGGGCAGGGGCACTTGTTGACCGACCACGATGCGCGCCAATTGCCCATCGCGGGCGATGATCGACGGACGGGATAAAACCTGCGCTTTACCCGATGTAGCCACAGCTCGGAGCGTCGCCTGAAACTCGGAGCCGGCGATGGAATAAAGACCACCGGAACCGCTGCCGGTGGAGGACGGAGTCAGTGCCGTTCCCATCGATTGCCCCAAGCCGTTCAAGTTGGTGGTAATCGTGTTGACCCCGGATAGACCCATCACGGTCCCACCGCCGCTGCTAATGTTGTTTCCAATGTTGTTCTTGGCCCAAGCGCCTTCGACTCCGAGTTCGGAGCCGTTGTTTCGCTGAACCTCCATGAAGACCACCTTGATAAGCACTTGCGGCTTAGGTGAGTCGAGATTCCGGATGACGTTGCTAATTTGCAGGGCCGTCAGGGCGTCGGCGATGACCACGAGATTGTGGGTCTGCGGATCCACCGTGATGAGGGCGCTGCCAACAGTGCCATTGTTGTTATAGAGACCCGAGGATCCGGTGCCTCGATTGCCTCCGCCACCACCACCAAACCCGCCGCCGCCAAACCCGCCGCCGCCGCCGAATCCACCGCCACCACCAAACCCGCCACCACCACCACCGCCGCGCTGTTGGGCTATGGCGGGTAGGACTAGGGACAATCCGAGGAGCGCGACCAACACGCGGAGCACCGGGGCCGTGGAAAGGAATCGCGAAAGGATAGAACCACTGGTTTTCATTCTAGAATCGTTCAAGGTTCTTAAGTTCAGAACAGTTGCCCGCCGGAGCGGCCACCGCCGCTATTCCCAAAGGTACCCGATCCACTAGAGGTGCTGCCCGTGGTCTGGTTGTTGTTTTGCTGGCGCTGCATGAGCGCACTGTTCTGAGCACTGCCACTGGCGCCTGTCCGGCTGCCCGATGTGCTCTGGAACATGTTCTGCAGCACCTGCGCCGCCTGCTGAGGATCGCCGTTGTTCATACGAAACACGTGCACTTGCTGGTCCCGTGTGGAAACCACATCCAATTCGCGCACCATACCCGCAATCTGTGTCATCAGATTCTTGGAAGCGGTCACGATGACTGAAGAGGTCCGTGAATCGGGCACCGCCATGACCTGCGATGCACGACGGATCCGATCGTTTTGTCCGGACGCGGAATTACCACCACCACCGCCACCGCCGCCTCGTCCACCGCCACCACCGCCGCCTCCCATCATTGCCGCAAAACCTCCTGCTCCTCCGAAGGGTCCCCCACCAAACCGGACCGGCGCCTGATTGTTGTTTCCCGACCCGCTGCTGGTGGGAAACACCCCAGCCAGGGCGGTGGCCACATCGGAAGGGCTGGCATGGGTCAGATGGAACACACGAATTTCGGTCTCGGCTTCGGCACTCGAGTCGATGGCTTTGATGATCTCCACCATGTGCCGAATGTTGGCTTGGGTGTCCGTCATCACGATGGAGTTGCCGGCGGCATTAGCCACGAAGGTCGCCTGAGGCGAAATGAAGGAGACGAGATCCTTGGCCAATTGATCGGCCTCGACGTATCGGATCGGAATGATTTGCGTCACGATCTCATCGTTCTTCGGAATCATCCGGGGATCGTTGTTCACCTTCACCGGGATGTCCCGGGTCTTGGCCGCTGTGCGGTCGATAATGGTCAGAGTTCGACCATCCCGAATGGCGGCCAGACCATTCTTGTTGAGTGCTGAACTCAGAAAATCCACCGCCTCGTCCTGACTCATGGGCTTGGCGCTAATCACGTTGACGGTGCCCTTAATAGGCGCGTCCAAAACGATGATGAAACCGGCCGCTTCGCTCAGGTATTCAAGAACCTGCTCCAATGGAGCATTCCTGAAATTCATCTGAATCCCCGCAGCACTGCCGGCCGCCGAGTTCTGTTCCCGGGGCGCGGGCGACGGACTCGTGGTCGTTTCCGTTCGGGTGGTGGCTGGGGCATTGCTAGTGGGTGCACCGGCATCCTGAGCTAACAGGCCGCCAGCCAAACATCCCACAGCACAGGCGGCGCCAAAGGCTCGAGTGATCAAGGTCTTCATTTCATCTCCTGTTCCCGTTTTTTCAAAAGCCGCTTCAAAATTTCATCGGATCCCGGGGGGTCCTCGCTCGGAGTCGTCGACGAGGCGGCCGCTGTTCCGGTCGCTCCCTCGGCTGAGCCCACTCGCTTGAACCCATCTCCGCCGGTGCCGGACAACAATTGCCAAGCGCCCTCCGAATCTTGACGGAGCCGTTGACCCACCTTCAGCAAAACTGGAGGGCGATTGGACCCTAACAAGGTGACCGACTGGGGAGAAACGAGGCTCAGGGTCTGGCCGGCGATGACCGCGTTCACCTGGAGGGTCTTGCGAAGGTCCGCGGTGTTGCCGTCAAAGAAGGCAAAGGTGCCTCTCGGATAGGTTATGACTCCCACGAGTCCAAACTCAGGGGCGTCAGCCGAGGCCACCGCCTTCGGCTTGGGTGCCGGTCGAGATTCACCCCGGATCTTGGGCTGCCTTTCTGGATCGAAAATGTTTCGATCGCCCACCCGACGCGCCACCTCCTTGGAGTCGATCACCGGCGTCGGATGAGTCTCGGCAGCGAAACCCAGCAAGGACCCAAACAGGACCTCGGCCACTAGGAAACCAATCCAAATTGAGGGAGGAACCTTCATGGCTTAGACGAGGGATTGAGCACGAGGCCGTTGATTTGGAGGCTGAGAGTCAACTGACGACCGGCCGGATCGCGGCTCATCATCTGAAGGCTATCGACCTTGACGGCCAACGGACCCTCTTCAATCCGCTGGATAAACTGAGTCAAACTCGCGAGAGACCCGGAAGTCTCGAGGCGACACCGCAACAGTTGGTAGGCGGCTTCGTCGCCCTTCCACTGCGGCATTCGATCCACGATTTGAGCCCCGGACGCCTTGGCCCATTCATCGCAGGCCCGAAGCAGACGTTGCTCGGCCTGGGACGGTTCATGCGGCAGGGCGTTGGTGCGCAAGTGGTTCCACTGATCCCGAAGTCCTCCCTCGCGCTGGATCAACGCCCGTCCCTCGCTCACCTGACGCTGCAGCGTGGCGATGCGTGCTGAGCGCTCCGACCAAGCTCGGCCCATCGGCGTGATGAACACGAGGTCGGCGATGTAGAGACCCACTGCGGCCAGGGTCACGATCATGAGGAGACGTTGACGTTGGGTGGGATTCATCGGGCCATGCCTCCATTCCAGACGAAGGTGAGGTTGAACTGCATCGGAGAAACACCACGGGATTGGTCGTGGTGAACCTTGAGGACTCCGGGCAAGGCGCTCAGACGGGCCGTCATGGCCAAAAAAGCCGGATTATCGGTGGCCGTGCCACTGCAGACCACCTCGCCCGATTCTCGAATTTCGATGACCTTGGCGGTCACCGATCCGTTCTCGGGGAAGGCGCTCGTCAGAACCTCCAAAATCGCCAAGCCCCGGGCCGACTGAGGGGTCCAAGGTCGGAATTGTCGCAAATCTTGCTGGATGCGTTCCAGCTCCCGGACCTTGCCTGAGAGACCCGCCCAACGGGATTCCAAGAGCGAGAGTTGGATTTGCTGAATCAGGAAAGCCAGAGCCACCAGGACAGCCACGCCGCCGGCGACCGTCCAGACCGTGCGTCGCTGCCCTTGGGCGTGACGGGCCAAGAATTGTTGGAACACCGATGGCTTGGGCGGCAGGAACTCGAGGGTCGCCGGCCGCGAGGCCAGTACACGGGCTGCGACCACCGCTGAAATTGGGAGCTCTTGAGACGAGGCCAACCCGGGCACTTCGGTGGTCTGGGGGCGGATGCGGAAACCGGCCACCGACAATCGCGTGGACAGCTCAGCGGCCAGCGTTTGCGCCAGGTCTTGGGGGCCAAAGATGCGAACATCGCGAATGGAGCCATTCCAAGGATCTGGGAGTTGCCCCAACGTAATCCGAATCTCCCGTGCGACGCTGTCGGCATGTAAAACCGGTCGGCCAGACGGGTCTTCGGTAACGCCCTCGAAGGAACGCAAGGCCACCAGACCGCCTCCAGCGCTCATCTGGAGTGTCACCGGACCCGGCCCGGATCCGAGGTGCAACGCGAGGACCCCCTCCGAGGCAGGATTTTCAGGAGGCTGGAGCTCGCACAGGGTCGCCGAAACGCTCACCAACTTGAGGCGCGCAGAACGAGTCCAACGTTCCAGAGAGGCCAAACGAGATTGCGTCAATGCGGCTAAGGTCACCCATTGGCTACCCTCACCCCGGACACAGCGCGAGTGGGCCACCTGATGGGTCGAAGCGTCGCCGTGAAAACCCTTCTCCGCCTCCAGTTGCAACAAGCTGTGTGCATCGGCATCGGCCAAGACTGGAATTTCAGTCTGGGTGACCAGCAGGCTAGAAACCGACAGGGCCACCGCACAGGTGCGTTCCCGAATACCAGCCTGATCTAGCTGAGCCCGTAACTCCTTGCCGACGGTTTCAGGATCACCCGAATCAATGTCCAGAGACAGTTCGGCCTGAAATCCGAGCGTTTTCTCAATCCCGTTCTGAGTCCGGCGCAAGAGGCTGCCCTCGATGCGACGGCCCTCCCACGAAAGCCCCAGTACGGAGGGCGGGGCTTTGCGCGGACGGGAACCCAGTTTCAGAAAATTCATCATGGGGTGGTCTGGGCCTTCATCTAGCGATCGATTTGCTGGGCGATCTGCTCACGGACACGGTCGCCCAATGCCCAGCCCAATCGGCTGAGATCCTGACGGTAAAGGATCTTCGGGACTCCATCACTGATATCAAAAATGAACTTCACTCGGCGATAACCTCGGCCCAAGGGCCCCACGGCCACCAGGTCGGCTCCATATTGGAAGCTCCGGGTCGTAAGGAGATCGCGGCCAGCCAAAGTGGTTACGGCCTGATGATCACGACCGAGTGCGGCCACCATCCAAGCGATGGAATTCAGGCTCGTCGTATTTTGTTCCCGATACTGAACGAGTGTCGATGCCGCGCCCTCTGCAGCTTCTTGAGCCAAGCCCGCCCCAACAAAAAGTGCAGTGAGGACCGTGGCGTTGGCCGTATTCAGGTTCACCCGCCCATAGCTGTAAGTATTGGTGGTGACGCAAAGTTCCGGGGCGATGCGTTCGAAGTCATCTTGGCTTAGACCGCTGGTTAGATAAAAACGCAGTAAACTCGGGAAATTGGGCGTCGCAGCCGCGGCTCCTCCCCCGCCTCCTCCCCCAGGGCCCCCGCCCTGGGTGAAGCCTAAGCGAGTGAGAATTTCGCGGCTACGGCCGGTGCCGAAGGACGAATCGAGCAATCCCTGGATTTGGGCTCGGATATTGACGTTGGTGAGGAGAGTGCCATCGGCATGGAAATTGGGCTCCCGACTGAAGACGGTGGTCGTATCCAATAGGCCCGGAGTCGAATACAAGGATCCAGTGAGGCTGCGTTCGTCTGGGTCGAGAACCCCGTTCTGGTTGCGATCGTCCCCGAAGAGGTGATCTAAGGTAATGCCCTGGACCCAGCGCAATTCATCGACCGTTTCAAACGGACTCCGCTTGGCTTCATAGCCCAAACTCGAATAACCCAACTGCAAGGTCCCGTTGGTGCTCCTCCAATCCACGATGGCGGCAGCCAACTCGGTGGTCATCCCAGGCAACATCGAAAGAGCATTGGAATTGGCCCGGTTGAGATTGAGCCTTCCCGACTCGTCCTGAAGGTTAAAAACCAACTGGTTGAGCCCGGATTCTGCGGGGGCCGGATTGCGGCCCAAAATCCAGACCTGAGATTCTCCGATGGGCAAAGCCTGGCAAACAAACTGGGAATTGGTGGTCATCATCCCGTTGGTGGCGAACTGAGCCAAGGCCCATCCCACATAGCGCGCGGCGCCCTCGATGGCCTGACCGGCCGCCAGGTCGGCCGCTCGATTGGCCGAAGCCCGCAACTCCAAACTCATGGAGGCTGCAAAGTAGAGAACCAGCGCGGTCAATCCAGCCGTGATCCACAGCACCACCACCAGAACCGACGCCCGGGACCCGGCGCGACGATCCATCTGGAGCTTGGGCCGGTCTAGGACCGCCCGCGTCCTCATTTTCTGGCTCAGGGTTTGAAGTACCATGCTCAGCCTCCGACGGTGCTGGTGGAGTTGGTGCGTGTCTGGGCGCTCACGGGCACCAATAATTCGACGAGTCCCGGGTCGGGACCCCAAGAAACCCCACGCTGGAGACGAATACGCACGGCCACCGGAAGATTGGTGGTACTACCAAAGGTATCGGTGGTGTCCCATTGGGAAAGCCACTGAATCCCATCAAAGGATTCAACATCCAGACGAGCCACATCGCGCAAGAGGAGTTGGTCCTCGACCTCGGCTACAGAGATGGCCAGGAGATTTCGGCACACGCCCCGATAGAGATCCATCTCCGCCGATCCTCCTTCAACCGAATTCCGCAGACTGTAAGAAACCCGTTGGACCACACCCCAAGGCTCTGAAGCCCGCAGGGAACCGGTAGTCGTATTGAACTCGAGCGAAACGGGTTGGGCATTGACCGTGCTGGACAAGGTACCGGCGCGGAAGGAGCCGGAGATGAGTCCATTGGTCTTCGGGGTCACCGCACCCTTGAGGTCTTGGCGCAGGGCATCGAGCGCCAACTCCAGAGGGGCCGCCGATTCAATCGCATCAGAGACCGTGTTGCGGAGCCGAAGACTCGTGAAAAGAACCTGATTGGCGACGATAAGGATGAGGGCTGCCGCCCCGATCGAGAGAATCAGTTCGATCAACGTGAACCCCATTGAAGTCCTGCTTCTGGATGAAACGGGGATGGTCATCGGGGGGCGGTGCTACTGCTGCTTCCGGGGAGGGCATCGACGGGGTGACCCAGCGTAGAGAACCGAACCGAGGACTCCTGTCCCTGGGTCAAAAAGCGGACCTCGGCCGTCAATAGCGGTAGGCTGCTTTGCACCCAGTTCTCGCGGGTCACCGTCCACTGGTAGTCCACCGTTCCCTCGACCTGAGTCCCGCTTTGCGTGGCGCTGCTATTGGTGTAGAGGGTCGCCTCGGTGAGCATCCGTTCGGCAATGCGGGCGGCCACAGCCCGGCGTATAGATACGGTGCCGGCTCGCCCCGCCACATGCAGCGCCTCGACCACGGCGGGGATGACGATGGCCAAAAAGAGGAGGGCCGCCAGCGTCTCCGCCAGGGTGTATCCCGCTCGCCGACGGTTATTGGAGACCGGTGCGAATTTCATAATGGCGGCGGTCCGACCCTTCGACGAGCCACAGCACGGACCCATCGGAGTCTTCGATGCGAATGGCGTTAGGACTGTCCTCATCGATGGTCCCATCCGGCAGGAGTCGGATCGACGGTTCGGTCCGGGCGTTGGTGGGTCTTTGAGAACTGGAGATTCCGGGCAGCAACCCCGTGGTGCGGGTACTCGTCAACGTCTGGCCGATAAGGCGCTGGGCCTGATCAAAAGCGATCCGGAGATGGTCATCGACGGTGAACTCCTGAGCCAACGGATCACCCTTTTGGCCCGGAGTCTCGCGCTCGACACCATAGCGCCCGACGGTGGCGTCGAGCCACAGTAGGACGGGCATGCTCTCGGAAATAGCCCGACTCCGGGCCGCATGCGTCAGGGCTAGAACCCGACGGGCTTCGGACTCCAAGGCTCGTCCGCGGATGAATCCCGACAGGCGCGGAGACACCATCGAGACAGCGACAACCAACAACGCCATCACCAGAATCATTTCAATCAAGGTGAAGCCCTGCTGCCGCGAACCCTTGGGGCTGTGACTCTTATTTCGCCGTCCAGTTGCCAAAGTCATCCTCGGTTCCTGCCTTACCGTCTGGCCCTATGGAGGACAAATCGAAGGAGGTAGAATTCTGTCGTCCAGGTTGAGCGTACTGGTATTCGTTGCCCCACGGATCTTGAGGGACCTTGTCCAAATAAGGTCCGCGCCAGTTGCGGGCCTGCCGCGGGGCCTGAATGAGGTCGGCCAAGGCCTTCGGGTAGGTGCCATTGTCCACCTCGTAAGCGTCTAGAGCCGTTTTGATTGAGGCGATGTCGGCGCGTGCTGCCGACTGTCGGGCCTGTTCGCTGCGACCCATCATCTTGGGCACCACAAGTGCGGCCAAAATCCCGATAATGGTGATGACCAACAGCATCTCAACCAACGTGAAACCACGGTGGCGACGACGTGTCTTGCCGGCGAAGGCTCCTGCCTGGGGACGAAGGGTGAGGTTCAGGTTCATGAGGTCAGAAGGAATTACTTGATGTAGTCTTGCAGCGAGAAAACCGGAAGCAGCATGCCGATAAAGATGAAGCCGATAAAACCGGCGATCAGGAAGAGGAGCAACGGCTCGGCCAAGGCCACCGCAGTTTTAAGACGTCGGTCTAATTCACTCTCCGTGACGTTGGCGATGCGGATGAGTTCGACATCCAGTCGCCCACTCTCTTCCGCCACCGAGATCATCTCCATCACGGACCCGCTGAAGAGGGTGGGACACTCCGCCAAACTCTGGCCGAGACGTCCACCCTGCTGCACCTGGTCGATCGAACGTGCCACAGCATCCACCAAGATCTGGTTACCAATCGAACGGCGCGCCACATTCAGTGCCTGAACCAACTGGACATCGGCTCCAATCAAGGTCCCCAGCATTCGGCAAAAACGCGCCATCGCAAATCGGGCACTGAGCGGACCTACGACCGGAGCTTTCAAAGTCAACCCTTCCCAAATGCGTCGGCCCGCGGGCGAGACGATCCAGGTTCTCAAAAAGAAACTCCCCAGTACCAACCCGACCAACACCAACAGCCCGTAGGAACGCAAGATGTCGCTGGTGGCGATAATAATTTGGGTGATGAGGGGCAAGCCGCCTTTCACGCTGGTGAAAACCTTCTGGAATTTGGGAATGAAAAAGACCAGCAGCACGCTCAGCACCACCACGGCCATCAGCAACAGTACGGCTGGATAGATCATCGCCGTGAGCACCTTGGATCGGAGCTCCTTTTCTCGGGACTGGAAGTCTGCGATTTGCGCGAGGACGACATCGAGAAATCCGCCGGCCTCACCGGCCTCGACCATCGCCGTATAAACTTTCGGGAACGTTTCCGGGGATCGGGCCATGGCACTGGCCAGGGACATACCATCCACCACCAGACTATGGATTTCACGCCACTTTGCCGAGGCCACCGGCGACGACGCCTCCTTACCAAGGATGGTCAGCGCCCGACTCAACGGTACCCCCGCGGCGAGTAGGCTGGAGAGCAACCGAGTGAAATTCTCTAATTCCTCCGAACTCACCTTGGAACCACCCAACGACCACCCGCCCATTCCCTGAGTGGGGGCGGCTGAATCCTTGGCTGATTTGACGGTTGGTTTTCCGCTGCCGCGGGCTTCGATGACGCTGACGGGACGAAGCCCTCGCGCTTCGATGACCCGCAAGGCTTCGGGACGGGTGGCCGCTTCGGCGATGCCATCGGCCATCTGCCCATCGGCTTGGAGTGCTCGGTAGGTGAAGGTGGGCATGGGTCAGGTGCGTGAACCCGATGCCCCGGAACCACGGGTCTGGTCGGTGGCTTCACCCGAATCGGCCGGTGCCTGGGATCGCGGAGTTTCCTTGTCCGTGGTGACGCTCAGGACCTCTTCTACGGTCGTGATGCCTTGAGCTACCAACCGCCAGCCGTCCTCAGCCAATGTCCGCATGCCGGAAGTTCGCGCGGCCGAACGAATTTGGTCGGTGGAGCCATTTTCCAAAATCAGCCGACGGATATTCTCATCGATGTCCATCCATTCGAAGATGGCATGACGTCCGAAGAATCCAGTTTGCCGGCACTCGCGACATCCTACGCCCTTGAAGAGTTCCACCTCTGGAGCAATGCCCATGCGAGATCGGAAGGCGTTCGCATGAGCCGAGGTGTCGGGAACCTTGCAATGAGGACACAAGACTCGAACCAGCCGCTGGGCCAGAACCGCTTCCAGAGACGACGCCACCAGATAAGGCTCAACCCCCATGTCCACCAAGCGGGTCAGCGCGCCCGGGGCGTCATTGGTATGCAGCGTGGAGAACACCAAATGGCCGGTCAGCGAGGCCTGCACCGCGATTTGTGCTGTCTCCCGATCTCGGATTTCACCGATCAGTACGACATCTGGATCGTGGCGAAGAATAGACCTCAATCCTCGGGCAAAGGTGAGTCCGGCCTTCTCCGAAACCTGGATTTGATTCACGCCCCGAAGCTGATACTCGACGGGGTCTTCGATCGTGATGATCTTGCGGACCTCGTCGTTGATCTCGTTGAGGGCGGTGTAAAGAGTCGAGGTCTTGCCGCTGCCGGTCGGGCCTGTCACCAACACGATTCCATGCGGCAAATTCAGCACCTTCCGAAAACACTCCAACTCGCGGGTTCCTAGACCGATATGGGACAGACCCCGCAGGGTCGAATTCTGCCGCAATAGACGCATGACCACCGCCTCCCCGTGGAGCATGGGAATCACTGAAACACGGATATCGACCTCGGTATCTTCGATGCGAACCTTAATACGCCCATCCTGAGGCAAGCGCTTCTCCGCGATGTTGAGATGACTGAGGATCTTGACCCGTGAAACGATGGCCGGTTGGAACTGCTTGAGCTGTGCCGGAAGCGGGATTTCCTGTAGTTCGCCATCGATGCGGTAGCGAATACGAAATTCGTGCTCGAAGGGCTCCAGATGAATATCCGAAGCCCGCAGCTCAATGGCGTCTTTAAGAACCTGATTTACGAAGCGTATAATGGACGCTTCATCCTCGGCTCCGGCGTCGAGGTTGGATTCCTCGGTGTTTTCATCGACGACCTGGACAGATTTCTCTTCGTCGAGTGCGCCGATGGTGTCGGCGCCGACTCCGAGATTCTTCTTCATCTCCCGTAGGAGCGCCTCCCGCGGCGACAAAACCAATTTGAGACGGAGGCCTGTCAGGGAGCGGAGTGTGTCCAGCCCCCGAGTAGCAAAAAGGCGACAGCTGGCGATCTCGATAGAACCGTGATCGCGGCGCAGCGGCAGCAGTTCTTCCTTGAGGAGAATTCGGGCCGGGAAGAGCGCCAGTACCTCGCGATCGGCCTCGACCGAATCCAAAGGAAGAAACCCCACCCCATATTCGTGGCTCAGCCATTCTAAGACATCCCGCTCGGTAGCTTCCTCACCCCCTTCGCTTGAAGCTCCCTTGATCGATCGGGCCTGGACAAACGCCAACGCATCAACGGCAGAAAGTTGCCGCTCGGCGATCATGTGATCGAGAAGCGTTTGGGTGGGTGTCGAGGCTTCAGCCATGATGCGGGTGATTGACGGAGCAATTGTCTAAATAGAATCCGGCGACAACGACACCGGGAGGTGGCACCCGAAGAAACGTGGAGAAGCCTGCTTCCCCGCTTTCCTTCAAGCGCCCCTCCCGGGGTCGTCACAGAATTTGTGGCTTACTTCAGCAAGCCGAGCAGAACCGCGCGGGCCTCTTGCTTGACGGAGAGGAGTTGGCGAAGTTCATCTTGAGCCTTCTCGAGTTGACCTTCCTTCACCTTTGCCGCTGCGCGGTAAGCCGTGAGCTTAACCTTAATATCATCGGCTGAGGCACCAGAGTCCAAGGCCGTCTGCAAGACCTCCGCATCCGGGTTAGGCTGACCGAAACCGCCGCGTCCCTGACGACCACCCTGACCGGCTTGGCCCCCTTGACCGCCAGGACCGCCAGGACCGCCAGGGCCGCCGCCGGGACCGCCGAAGCCTCGACCCATGCCAGATCGGGAGTCGTTGATTTTCTTAATGCGGGCCTCAATGACACTCCATTCTGCATCATCTTTCACGGCCAGCTGCTCGCGAATGCGCTCCATCATGCGTTGACGCATTTGCTCGGGATCCCAATTGCCCCGACCCCCGCGACCGCCGGGGCCACCCGGTGCGCCGGGTGCGCCGGCTTGGGCCGCCGGAGCCTCGTTCTGGGCCAAGAGCGACCCGGTGGCGGTAGAAAGAATTAGGCCACAAATGGCCAACAGGGAGGCTAGAGACAAGCGTTTCATGGCTATCGTTGTTAATTGCGGAGTCAAGAAAACCCCAGACATGAGTGCTGACCGCAGCCATCGGCCACTGGTTACGATTGAAGCAAATCGACCGGGCCCTCGACCCTCACAGCGCTCTTTGGGTAATTTGGATCCGATAGGCCCTTGAACGACTTCTATTGATACTCCAGCTCACGGTTAAATCCAAAACCCGGGGGGGCTCTTTTATCGTCACCCTAGCTCTGCATCCATTCATTCACCCATGCCACATCTCCACGAAAATATCGATTTCACCGTCGCCCTCTTTGTCGTTCAGGACCGGAAGGTGCTGATCATTCTACACCGCAAGCTCGGCAAATGGCTGCCGCTCGGCGGACACATCGAATTAGACGAGGACCCGGAACAGGCGGCCTTGCGGGAGGCCCGTGAGGAGAGCGGTCTGGAAATCGAGCTTCTCGGCGAGCGACCGCCAACCACCGAACCCGGTACCCGGGCCCTCATTGCTCCCCGTTTTCTCGACATCCACCGCATTCATGCCACCCACGAACACATCGGCATGATTTATTTTGCCCGTCCCATCCGTGGCTCGCTCACCCTCGCGGTCGAAGAGCATCGGGACATCCGCTGGTGTTCTCCTGAAGCGCTCGAGGAGCTAGATCCACCCATGAGCGGCGCCGTGAAGTGGTATTGCCTCAAAGCCATCGAAGAGGTTTCCGCCAACTCAGCCGGAACGAGTCCATTGGGAGGTCACTCATAGCGCGACAAATTCTTTAACAAAACGAGGCGAGAACCGGGAACCAACCCATTGGAGGCCCGGAACGAGCGTACAACCCAGCGCTGGCTCGAGAGGGCGCAGCCAACACGATGAATCCAACAGAAATCGTTCGGACCAACGGGGTATCCACGCTGTTTGCGAGGTGCTTTAAGGCAATGGGGATCCCGATTCTACAAGCACCTCCACCGCCCAATCAGGACTTGCGCTAGTCGGGGTGACAAGCGGTTGATCGAAATTCTGGAAGATCCACACGTTGGTCTTCGTTCCCTTATGCAACGTCAGGCTCTGCGGTTCGAGCACCGAGGTCAGTTCAACTCCGGGCGGCAAGGCCAATGACCACGTTTCCAGAGGCGTGGTGGCTGGTTTGGTCCAATGCAGGCTCAGTCCCTGAGTCGAACCCGGGCCCTCGATCAGCCGCCATTCCAAGGCGGATGCATCGTTGACCACCCGCCGCCCCAACTCACGAGGCTTCCCATTTTCCCAGAACCTTAGAACCACCGTCGTTGGCTTTCCAACCGCTGTTTTTAGGCGCAATTGACGCTGCGCAAAGAGCCCAGGTTCTTGAGGACCTCCATAACGCCGATTCTGACCACCTCCTCGGACGATTTCTGGGTGGAATGTGGCCCACGCCTGGAACATCGAAAACGGCAATGCTGGTATGAGAACTAGGTGCAGCAGTAATCCCCCGGCAAAGGCCCACCAACCGCGTCCCCGTCGAGGTTTATGGACGCCGCGAAGACGAGCGCGAAGGTACACTCCACTCAACAGGAGAGTGACGACGAGCCCGGCAATCCACCGTGACTTAAAAAACTCGGGATCACCCCCCTCTTCGACCGCGCGGCCTAAAACTACGGAACCGAAAGTTCCGCCAATGACCATCAGTAGACCCCGTATACCGGCCGTTGCAAACACAGCCCAAGCCCGACCACGACGCTCAGGATCCGGACCTTGAAGCCGCCGTAGCGCAAGCCCACCGAAGATCGACCCAATAAAACCAACCGATACTGCTACGAAAAGCGTTAGGACCACCGGCCCCAAGCCGTTCATATCCATCGCCATCATCCGCTGAAACAGCCATCCGGGGGTGATGAGGAGAATCCCGAAGGAAGGCACCGACAAAATAGCAGCGATCAAGGACAGCCGGGACCATCGCCGAGAAATCGGCGGGTCAGCCGGAGAAATGGGAACCATCTCAGATGCGCTATCGGATGTGTTGATGGCAGCCAGTGATAGCCGAGGGGTTTCCCATTGGCGACACCTTGTCGCCGTAGAGTAAAAACTCATCAAAGCCGGTCGTTACCTGTGGAATTCACTTTCAGCCGGGAAGGACCCGTCCTAGACTCGCTCCGCTGTTGGCCGATGGTGTAATGGTAGCACAGGGGCCTTTGACGCCCTTAGTCATGGTTCGAATCCATGTTGGCCAACCATATTTTTAGCCCTTCCTGGGCCCTTTTAAAGCGCTGAAAGACTGCGCTGATGGAGACACGATCGCCCCATTTTTGGTGGAATTCTACTTCAGCGGTGTAGGAATGTGAGCCCTACCGGGCGCTCAATAACGCTCTATAAAAAAACCCGCCTGATTCAGGCGGGTTTGTCTTCGAGCTGGAATTACGGCCAGCCCCTTCTTAAAGGTCTATTACTTGACGGCCTCGATCTTGGTCACGGCCAACTCGCTGTGTTCCTTGTCCAAGGTTCCGGTCACTTTGACCTTCTTGGTCTCGCTGCAGAGTTCCTTGTGGAAACCCTTGGAGACATCACCGGTCAACTTGTAGGTGGTGGTATGATCGCCTTCTTTCACTTCGACGACGTTCTGGCACTTGTCAGCCTTCTTGAGGGCGCACTTCAGGCACTTGCCTTCGCCCGTCAGGGTCACTTCTTTGGCGAAGGTAGCGGTGGACAGGGCGGCCAGAACCGCAACAGCGAGGATCAGTTTCATAGAGTTCTTATATGAGAGTTTCAGGGGGTAACAGATCGTCTCTAACTCGAGTTAGCAAGCTCTAAATTGGTGGTTTAGATTTTACCCATCACACCTAGGCACCCCGTCGGTCCATCGACCCTATCGAAGGCATCTCCATAGCCACAGAATCCTGCGAATGGTTGCCAAGCGACCCTTGCAATCTGGGACGGACAATCTTCTGCAGAGCTGTTGCTTTAGGATTTCTCATCTCGGAATTCCTAAGAAACCTGTTTCGTTATCGTTATTTTTCTAGTTTTTAACCGATTTGAACCAGTGTTGTGGGTCGAATCTCAACAACGTTCCGAAATTCACAGATAGTTGCCTCTTTGAAATCCGCGGTATTGCCTGAGCCTCGAATCCGATTTTGTCCAAGATGAGCGCCAGCGTTTCTTCCTCCTTCCGGATGAGGCAGAATGCGTCTGGGGCCGACCAGAGTTGATAAGAATTCGTTGGGGCAACCAACAGGCTCAGGCCGAATCGATGATCCGTTGAGTTTTTTGGCTCAGTGGTTGTCAAACCGGCAGGTTTCATCGGTTTTCACTCGGTCACTTCGGCGGTCTGTGTCTGCCGACGTGGCGCTTTCGGAGAAATCGCCCTACCTCGGAGGCGTTTGGGTCAGGTTGGATCTCAGCAACGTTCCGGAATCTACCGACAGTGGCCGCTTCAACCTCGCTTCTCCCCACTGTTCCACGTGGAACATTCGATTCAAATCACCGCCTCGGCCTAAGATTGCTGATTGAGAAGAAATCAATACCCTCATCGCATGTTCGTCTATCCAAAGCGGTATGATGTCATTGTGGTGGGGGCTGGGCATGCTGGGGTTGAAGCGGCTTTGGCGGCCTCTCGGATGGGTTGCAAAACGCTCCTGTTGACCATCAATCTAGACACCATTGGGCAAATGTCCTGCAATCCCGCTGTTGGAGGCCTTGCCAAAGGACACCTCACCCGCGAAATCGATGCCCTAGGCGGTGAAATGGGAAAGACCACCGATCTTTGCGGCCTGCAATTCCGGATGCTCAACACGAAGAAGGGGCCGTCGGTATGGGCTCCCAGGGCGCAATGCGATAAAAAGGCCTACCAGTTCCGTTTAAAATGGGTTTGCGAGCGCCAACCGCTCCTCGACTGCAAACAAGGCCAAACAGTGAGTCTCCTCCATCGTGACGGACGGGTTTATGGGGTCGAGACCGCCCTGGAGGTCCAATTCCTCGCCGAAACAGTCATTGTAACCACCGGGACATTTCTGCGGGGCCTCATGCACATTGGGGCCAATCAACAGTCTGGCGGTCGCGCCGGTGAATCGGCGGCCACAGGCCTGTCAGGGTCCCTGGCCGCGGTAGGTCTCCGACTCGGTCGCCTAAAGACCGGTACGCCCCCTCGATTAGTCCGTCAGTCCATCGATTTCACCCGGACTGAGCCCCAACACGGCGATGAACCAGTTCCTTGGTTCACTTATTGGAAAGAGGACCTCTGGAATGATCCTTTGTTCCACGTGGAACAACGTACCGGATGTTCCACGCCTCCTCCTGGGCCCTACCCTCCTGGATCCATCCTCGCCAGACATGGCGGTCAGGAACCCTGTTACATCACTCATACCACCGACCGCACCCGGGAAATCATCCTGCAGAACCTGCACAAGTCCCCAATGTACTCCGGTGTCATTGAGGGCGTTGGACCCCGCTATTGTCCGAGCATTGAGGATAAATTCGTCCGATTCGCCGAAAAACCCAAACATCAGATTTTCTTAGAACCGGAAGGGATCGCGACCGACGAAATCTACGTCAACGGGTTCTCGACCTGCCTCCCCTTCGAAGTTCAGGTGGAAATGGTTCGTTCTATTATTGGTTGCGAACACGCCGAAATCCTCCGGCCCGCCTATGCGGTAGAGTATGACTTCTCCGATCCCACCCAACTCTCTCCCAGCCTAGAAACCCGCTGCTGCCAGAATCTGTTCCTAGCGGGCCAAATCAATGGCACGTCGGGCTACGAGGAAGCCGCCGCCCAAGGAATCATGGCCGGTATCAATGCCGCCCGACGAGTTCAAGGCAAAGACCCAATCGTCCTCCGACGAGATCAGGCTTACATTGGGGTTCTCATCGACGATCTCGTCACCAAAGGCACCTTGGAGCCTTACCGGATGTTCACGAGTCGGGCCGAATACCGCCTCCTCCTCCGTCAGGACAATGCTGACCAACGCCTGAGCCCCATCGGTCGGGACATCGGTTTACTGCCTCAGCGGCACTTTGATCGATTCTCCACCAAACTTCTATCGATCCAAGAAGAAGTCCGTCGACTTCAAACCACCCGACATGGTCAGGACCTCCTGTCCGATCTCCTCAAGCGGCCGGAAGTCGAGTATCGTACCCTGCCCGGCCTCCGAACCGATTTGCCCGACGAGGTCACTCTGCAGGTCCAAATCACCCTCAAATACGCTGGCTACATCGATCGGCAAGAAGCCGAGGTCGATCGTCAGCGTCTTTGGGAGAGTCAAAGCATCCCGACCTCTTTAGACTATGGACAAGTACCCAGCCTGCGAATCGAGGCGCGCTTGAAGCTCCAATCCATTCAACCTTCCTCCTTGGGTCAGGCAGGCCGAATCAGCGGTGTCACCCCCGCCGATGTCTCGGTCTTGAGTCTCTTCCTCAAACGTATGATGGCAGCTCCGTCGAAGGAGGAATCCGAGCCCAATGCCTGCTGCTCGGAGGAACACTTAGACGCCCCAGGGGCCCACAATCAGTGCTGCGGCGACCTCTAACCCTCAACGATTTAGCAGGATCGGTCGTTCTTATCGGGTCTTCTTCTACAAAGGCTTCGTTGCTTGCTCGTTACAGACCTGAATCCGGCCATAGACCCACTCACGCACCGTCTTACAACAAATTCAGCCCTGCTCTCCCTTCCCTGCTCACTCAATCCTTCCAGCACGAGCGCTCTCATGCGGATTAATTGGGCCGGCAGCCTCCATTCCTTGCCGGGTGGTATGGAGAGTTGCCGAGACCAACGAAGTCCGAGTACCGTCACCCCGTGCCGAAGCCCTCGCGTCTCCAACAAATCCAGGCGGATGTCGCGGCCACCTTCCGCGACGGTGTCCACGCCCATCCGGATCCCGAGTCTCTGTCCGCATTCCAGAAATTCACCCACTTCTGGGCTTTGGTGCTCCGATTCTTCGGGAAGAACCGCTGCCAAGTCCGGGCCTCGGCCCTGGCCTACACGACGCTGATGGCCTTGGTGCCGTTGCTGGCGGTAGCGATCAGCATGCTGGGAATCTTCCAAATCGATAACGCCAAGAAATCGATCGATCGCTGGATTTCTCAGTTGGTCCAAAATGTGGCTCCCACGTTGGGATTGTCGGGTCAACAAGGAGCCAACGTTTCGCAGGAGGCCGTGGTCACCGAAATCGTCAAGATCGTCTCAGACATCCCATTCGGCACCATCGGCATCACCGCGATGATCGGTCTGATCTTTGCCGCTATCTCAATGATGCGGACCATCGAAGCGGCCTTCAACGACATCTGGGGTGTCACCCGCTCTCGGTCCTGGTGGAACAGCATTCTCCTCTACTGGGGCGTTCTGACGCTGGGGCCGGCCATCCTGGCCTTGGTCACCACCTCCAGTTATGTCCAGGCCACCTTCGAACACGTTGAATGGATGCGCCGGCTCCCCCTCTTGGGCATGCTCAACACCGCCCTTCTCCCCATCATCACGCTGACCATTGCCTTTGGCCTCTTCTACTTGTTGATGCCCAATACTCGGGTCGATCCCCGATCGGCTGCCGTTGGAGCAGCGGTTGCCGCCACCCTCTGGTGGGGTAACTCCCAACTGGGAGCCCTCTACAATACCCGAGTCGTCACCTACTCCAAGATCTATGGTTCCCTGGGTGCTGTGCCTCTGTTCCTCCTCGGACTCTACTTTTCTTGGTTGATCCTGCTCTTTGGATCGCAAGTGGCCTACGTCTTCCAAAACCGTGGCGCTTACCTTCAAGACCGTCAGGCCGACTCGATCCACCAAAACGGGCGCGAATTCGCCGCCTTGCGTTTGATGACCGCCATTGGGATGTGCTTCCAACGGGGCGAGCGCCCTCCGGCTGCCGCGTCACTGGCCAACCAATTGGGAATCCCTCCTAAACTCGCTGCCTCCTTGCTGCAGTCGCTGGCCACCTCCGGCCTTTTGCACGAAACCTCGGGCGCAGAATCCGCGTTCGTACCGGCTAAACCCCTGAACGAACTGTCCCTTCAATCCATCCTACTCGCAATCCGGACTGCTCATGGGAGGGATCTTTCAACCGCCGAAGATGCTGGGCGCCATCCGGTGACTCATGCTCTCGACGCGATTCGGAAGGCTGAAAATTCCTTGGCCGCAAGCCTGTCGCTCGCCGAATTGGTCGGCGAAGCCTTGGATGCCACCAAGACCTCCGACCCAAAGCTCCAGCCCCCGGCCGCCGGTGCTTCATCGGTGTCCTAAGGTCTCTCCGCCGGAATCTCCGCCCTCAATCTGCGCCCTGGGTCATCGAGGAACCGGGCCATCAAACGTCAACTCGGTCTTGGTCCCGCGGACGTCGTCGACCATGCTCACGCTGCAAGTCCATCGGTCAGCCTGCTCGCGGAACTGGGTAATTGAGAAATGCTTGAGTCGGACGTTGCGCGCGTCATAAACCTCAGCACTCAAGACCACTCCCAGCTTTTCATCGATCCACGACCTGACCGACGCGGGTCCTTCGGGTTTCTTGGACGTGCTTTCAAGTACCTTGCACCATCGACCATTGCTCAATTCTCGGCCGTTAATGCGCTGTTCTTTCCAGTTAAGAAACTCCATACCCAATTCACTGAGTAAAAAATCACTGTTAGCTATTACTCTATCACCAGGCGCTAGGCCCTCCTTGGTGGACGGTTTCCCGGGAGCTTCGACCCATGCTTCATACGTCGGAGGACCCTCCGCATTGTAGTGGATCCTTGAAATCTCCCGCCCGCCCTTTCCGCCATCGCCTGCCACTTGGTATTCCACCGACCAACGACCCTTTCCCGGTTGAGTGATGACTGTCACCGGAATCTGACGGCGTCCCTCCCGATTGCGGATCTTCAAGACCGCCTGATTGGTCGATGGATCTTGGGGAACTACCGTGCGCAACCGCTGGGCCCACTCACGTCCCAGGGACTCCGCGGACTCTTCGGCGCCCGCGACCGACATCAGTCCGGTCCAAACGACAAGAACCAGCAGACACACCCTTACTGCTAGAGGCATGAGGCTCATCGTAGAAGGACCTGGGGACGCTCTCCACGTCGACCTTGCACGATCAATCGAGGTCCCGCCTTGGCTGAAGCGCCGCCCGAACAGCCACACCCTCCCCCTCGGCTCCCCAAACGCCGCGGTCCCCATCGAGCCCAGAAGAACAACCCCAACGTGATTCCCACCACGCACAGAGCCGCTATTTTCTGCCAATCCATAGGTCGCAGCATAACGGCCGACGCCTCAGGAGCAATCCCGCACGCCAGAACCGAATTTTGGCCACTCCACACGGTTGACCTGATCGCTGGGCATGCTTGTCTGTCCGCCATGCAGCCCCCTCTCTTGGATTGGTTACGTCGCCGAGGATGGGTCTCGGCCTTCGGGCCGGCTCTCGTTGTCGGTTTGGTGGCCCTTTGCGGATGCTCCGCCTCCTCGCGAGCCCAGATACTCATGCCAGCTCCGGACTTCCCAGCCGTTATCCGCCCGCTCGATGCCAGTGTGGGCTCGGTGGTTCTGGTCAATGAGCGCCTCCGGTTTGTAGTCCTCGATTATTCCTTTAGCACTCTGCCACCCTCCGGTTCCTTTCTGGAAGTATACCGTTCGTCCAACCGTGTGGGCCGAGTCCGGCTATCCCGATGGAGCAATCCAACGACCGCCGCCGCAGACATCGTCGATGGAACCCCCCAAATCGGTGATACCGCGCGGCCCGATTGATGACCGTTGAATTTGCGTTTCACCCACCCCTCCTTTGGATCGGTCGGGAGGCTGGCTTGACCCTCCTATGGGCCCGTCTACCATCCACCGCCGTGCGTTTCTTTTGCCTCTTCATTCGCAGCGTGGTGCTGCTCTCCTCGGTCTGCCTTGGGCTCTTCGCGCTGAATGACCTGATGGCAGCCGAAGCGTCGGCCGGGTTGGCTCAAACTCTGCGCTCGGGAACCTCATCCGATCACCGAGTTGCCGACGGGATCGCCTTGTTTGTGCCTTCCGGAGAACCCGCGACACCCTTTTTGGTTCCGGGACCCTTCACCTCATCCTGGTCTGGAGAGCTCTCCGTTGATCTTCGAGGCGAATACTCCTTCCATGGACTCTTCACGGGTCATCTCAAAGTTTCCATTAATGATGCGGTTGTGCTCGATGCCGACGGCAAAAGCCCAGCGTGGATCGACAGCTCGAAGGTCCGACTCAATAAGGGAGCCAACAAACTCGTCACCGAATACTCGGCTCCTAAGACCGGGGAGGCCCTCGTGCGTGTGTATTGGTCCGGAAAAGAGGTTCCCTTCAATCCCGTTCCCGTGGTTGCCCTCAGCCACTCTGCCAGCGCAGACATCACCTCGGCCAACCAGCTGCGACGAGGCCGCGATCTGTTTGCAGAACTCCGGTGCTCGCACTGTCACACCACTCAGGGCGGCATGCCCGATCTAAAGGCCGACGCTCCAGCATTCATTGGAATTGGCTCACGGAGGCATTCGTCTTGGATGGCACAATGGATCGCCAACCCGGAATCCCTCCGACCCGGCTCTCCAATGCCCTCGCTCTTCCACGGGGCTGACTCGGCCTCTCACTCCGACGCCATTGCGGCCTTCCTAGGTTCCCTTAAAGCGACCACCCCTCTCTCACCGAGTGCCTCTCCCTCCGCCGACCACGTCGAAGCCGGCAAGTCCCTGTATGAAAAGCTCCACTGCGTCGCCTGCCACGTGGCGCCGGACGACTCCAAAGCCAACCTGGCAAAGATTTCGCAAAAGCAGGTGCTGGCCAAGTTCACTCCGGGTGCTCTGGTCGCCTTCCTCCTGAAGCCCTCGGAACACTTCGCTTGGATTGGCATGCCCGACTTTAAGCTCTCTAACGAAGAGGCGTTCCAGTTGGCCGCTTACCTTGAATCTGCCGCTGACAAACCCTCGGAACGGACCATCCCCTCCAATGAAGCCCTCATCCTCAAGGGCAAGAATCTGGTCCAGAGCAGTGGCTGCCTCAACTGTCACACTCTGGATCTCCCCAACACCTTTAAAGCTCCCGCCTTGGCCGAGCTCAAGCCCGACGCTTGGACCGCGGGCTGTCTGTCCTCCTCGCCCGCTCCTGAATCCAAAGCCCCCCGCTATACTCTCTCCTCCGCCGATCGCCTAGCCCTGGCCGCATTCGGACGGACCGACCGTTCTTCGCTCACCCGACACACCGCCGCCGACTTCCTGGAACGACAATCGATGTCCCTGAATTGCAGGGAATGCCACGGGAAATTCGAAGGCTTTCCTGCCTGGGAGCTCCTCGGTGGCAAGCTAAAGCCCGAGTGGGCCAGCCGGTTCATTGGCGGAACCGAGTCGTGGAAGCCTCGCCCGTGGTTGGAGTCTCGGATGCCCGCGTTTCCCACCCACGCTGCCTTCTTGGGCCAGGGCCTAGCCACCGCCCATGGACTGCCTCCGGTGACGGCGCTCGATGATGCTCCTGATGCCGAATTGGCCAAAGTGGGCCACAAACTCATCGGAACCTCTGGCGGCTTCGCCTGTATATCCTGCCACAGCGTTGGCGACTTCGGCGCGACCCAAGTCTTCGAGGCACCGGGCATTAACTTGGCTCACTCCTTTGAACGGTTACAGCCCGACTTCTATCGCCGCTGGTTGCGCAATCCCGTTTCCTTGGACCCCAATTCCAAGATGCCCGCCTACTTTGATGAAGAGGGCAGGAGTGCGCTAGCCGATGTGCTCGAAGGCGATGGCCCCAAGACCATTCGCGCCCTTTGGGAATACATCCGACTCGGTTCCAAGATGCCCAAGCCGGAGTAGTCCTCACTAGCTGGGCTCTATCGACACTAAGAACCCCGGGCCCATTACGGCACCGGAGTTCAACGAAGCGAAACCAAGGTCATCCCTAGGATTAGTCTGAAAACTGCGACCGTGACCGATAGATGAATCGAAGCTTTGGGTCTCTAGGTCTCTAGGCCTCTTGGACCGCCCTCTTCCAGGCCCGCTGAGCGTTACCAGCGCACGCTCTCGAGGAACTTCAACGACTGCGGGATTTGCTCCACGCTAGAGGCCGATTCATCCTCGATGAAGTAGTGTTTCACCCCGGACTTCTGGGCCGCCTTCAGAATCTTAGGCCAGTCCATTTGACCTGTGCCCAATGCCACGTCGTTGTTGGGATCGGTTCCACCATTGTGGAAACCCGTCGGCACGCCCTTCTTCAAGTCTTTCAAGTGCATCAACTCCCATCGACCGGGATACTTGGCCAGCCATGCAGCGGGATCCTCACCCGGATATTGGACCCAAAGGATGTCCATTTCGAAGGCCACGTAGCGCGAATCGGTTTCCCGAATAAGAATGTCCATCGCCTTCAGACCAGAACTATCGCGGTGTTTGAATTCATAACCATGGCAGTGGTAGAAGACCTTGATGCCATGCGCCGCCAGCGCTTTTCCGGCCTTGTTGAAATCCGCCGCAGCCTTGTGGGCGGCCTCAATGTCAAACTCGCCCTTGCCTTTAATCCAAGCCGCCCCGACATACCGGATACCCAACTCCTGACATTCCCTGGCCACGACCTCGGTGTCTCCAGTGATGCGATCCATCGGAAAATGACCGGCGATGGGCTTCAAGCCTGCCTGGTCTAGCATCTGGCGAAAGGACTGATTTTTCAGGTTGTAGTTGCCGGCCAACTCCACCTCCTGAATACCGAATCCTTTCACCGTTCCTACGGTCTGGGGAACGTTGCGGGTGAATTGAGCCCGGAGGCTATAAAGCTGGATACCAACCGGACCCCGGAAGTGGGAACCGGTGCCGACGGAGGTGGTGTGAGTGGAGCAACCCACGGCGACCCAAGCGGCCACCAGTGCAGTCCAGAGGTACGGACGAAGCGATATCTTCATGGAAGACCCAGAGTCAACCTCATCGGGTCGGTCTGGCGCAACCGGGGAATGTGCCGCTTAGAGCAGGCTCATTGTTCGACGAACCCCTCCTTCAGCTCATGCGCATCGGCATAATCACGTACAGGAATGGCTCGTTGGTCTTTAGAACTCCCGGGCTCAGTTCGTCGATGAGTTCAAAATAAACCTCATCGGTGTCCAAGGCTTTCAAGGGATCCATGAGGTAGCCAGGGTTGAAAGCGATGGCGAAATCCTTGCCTTGATACTTAATGGCCACCGTTTGACGGGCCTCACCCACTTCTGGGGCATTGGCAGTAATGGCCAACTGATTGCGGCTGAAGGTCAACTTCACCGAATTTTGCTTATCGGTGGTCATGATTTCAGCCAGACGCAGTGACTTGAGGAACTCTTCTCTGTTGAGCGGCACACGCTCCAACGGCTCGGCTGGGATCACCTGGCGATAGTTCGGATACACCCCGTCGACCAACTTGGTCACAAGGATGGCCGAAACGGCGCCTTCGGTGGCGGGCTTGGTCGCAAACGAAGCTTGGTTCTCCGTAAACTTCACCTCCACATTACCCCCACCCTGTAGCAGGCGTGTCAGTTCGTTGATCGCTTTGGTGGGAAGGATAAAATCAGCCTGATTGTCGGCTGAAATCTCAAATTCCTCTTCGCACAAGGCGAGCCGCCGTCCATCAGTGGCCACCAAGATCAGCTTGTTTTCCTTGAGGCTGATATAGATTCCATTGAGCACAAAACGGCTTTCGTCCGTCGACACGGCGAAACTCGTTTTACGGAGCATCCCTTTAAGTTTGTCCTGAGGAATGACCACCGTGCGGTTCTGAGCGAATACCGGCAGCGGAGGAAATTCCTCGGCCGCTAGGCCGTTGACCTTGAAAAAAGCGCTTCCGGCGCGAATCGAAGCCACTGACTTTTCGTCGATTTCGATCTCAATGTCCGTAGAAGTGAGCTCTCGAGTGATGTCTACGAGCTTCTTCACGGGTAGCGTGGCTCGACCGGACTTCTCTACGGTGGCGGCGACCGAACAGGTGATCGTGACATCTAAATCGGTCGCAGTCAGCGAGAGACGCCCGTCGCCGGTCTCCAACAGAACATTGGACAAGATGGGAAGCGTTGATCGTGACCCCACGATGTTCTGCACGGCCTGAAGGCCAACGAGCAGCTGATCCTTGGCTATCGTCAGTTTCATGTTCGGCTTAATATCAATGGAGAGTCTTCAAAGAGAAAGTCCTTAATAAGGACTGTGAACAAACCCTACAACCGGAGCAAACCCTGTCAAACAGGGCTGAAATAAGAATCCCTGACGGTGAACTGTTTTGGGAACAACCCGGGCCGAAGGCTGAAACTGCCGTTGTTGGGCCCCTATCGGCACTCCTTTAGACCGTTGTTCCCAAAGTTCTGCGAAGAACTTCCTGAGCGCGAAGCTTGTACCCGAAGAAACCGTTCTTACCGTTTGCCTCGAATGGAAGCGATGGCCAGCGACCGAACCGCCACTATCCGAGGATGGACCTTGGAAGGGCGGTGTTTGGTCCGAACTGAAGTGTTTACAAATTTTCGAACCGCTATGCTCTGGGTAAACCGGGTTGCTAGTCTCGCCGAGCAACGGAACCACCATCCAGACATCGATATCCGTTGGAATCGAGTGACTTTGAAGCTGACGACGCATGAAACGGATGGTTTAACCGATCGGGATTGGTCCTGGATTCAGGCCGCCGAGACCCAGTTGGTTATCGATGACCGTTGAAAAAAAGAAACCGGCAGAGAGTTTTTCGAGACGAATAAAAAGCTAAACTAATCTTTGATCTGAAAAAAACAGCGTTGCTTGTTCGAGACCGGATAGCCCGCCCGCTCCATCACCTGAAGCATGTCTTCCCAAACTTTCCGTTTTTCTGAAAGGGCCTGATTTCGAAGCAGGTAGGCTGGATGATACGTTGGCATCAGAGGCATGCCTCGATAATTTTGCCACGAACCCCGCAAATGGGTGATTCCGGTGACTCCTTTGCCCAAGAGTCCTTCAGAAGCGCTCGCTCCTAAAGCCACCACGACTCGAGGCTGAACCAGGTCGATTTGCCGTTCTAACCAAGGAAGACACGTCGAAACCTCCTCTGGTCTGGGTTTGCGATTGCCTGCCGAATCACCGGGAGTATCTGGGCGACATTTGAGCAGGGCGGTTAAAAAAACCGAATCCCGACTTAAACCCATCGCTGTTAGAATTTTTGTGAGTAGTTCGCCGGCTGGACCCATAAACGGTTCACCACAAAGATCATCTTCAGTTCCAGGCGCTTCGCCGACAAACAAGATTTTGGCATGGATGTCACCAACGCCAAAGACCACCGAATGCCGAGATGAAGCCAAATGAGAGCAGCGGGAACAGGCGAGAATTTGAGATCGAAGCTCTGCCATCGCTGCAGCTCTCGCGTCCGGAAGCAACGGAGAAGACACGGGGGCTGCGACGAAAGAGGTTTTAGAACTAGACGAGGTCAGAGGAACTACCGAAACAGCCTTGGACCACCGCGACATCGCAGCCTCTGAACGGACAACACTAGGAATGACTGACGACTGAGGAGACGCTGAGGTCAAATGTTCAGAAGTGACAGAAGCACTCAGAGTACCCTGAAAGACGGGCCTCACCATTTTCGGAATCTCGCGCCGTGCGACCGATGGAACCGGCTTGAGAGAGGGGCCAACAATTGAAAGGAGAGTTTCGCGACGCACTGGGACCCAACCTGCTCCTCGATCTTTCAAGGATTCCAAGTGGGCGATCGTCGCGTCCAACAATTGCAAGTATTCAGAAGACATCAGGTCCGAAGTTCAGAGTCTAATCAATCGGATCATTTGCCAAGCGCCGTTGACCCAGCTGCAGACGGAGTGATGCTCCGACCAGACAAACCCAAACCAGAAGACCCATGAGCATCTACGGTATCAGAAAAACCAAAATCATCGCCACACTGGGCCCGGCCACCGATTCGCCAGAGATGTTGGAGCGCCTCATTCTAGCTGGGGTGAATGTCCTCAGGCTCAACATGAGTCACGCCCAACCGGAATGGGTGCGCCGCGTGGTTCAAGATATCCGTCGTTTGTCCGAACGGCATCAGCGGGCCATAGGAATTCTTTTAGATACCCAAGGTCCTTCGATCCGGACGGGTGACGTAGCGGAAAAGATTCCGTTGTCTGTTGGAGAGCAGTTCACCTTTACAGTCCGCGGAAAAATCCCGACCCAGGGCAAGTGGACCAGCGTCGGCTACGATCAATTTGCCGATGACGTGCATGCCGGAGACACGCTCATCGTGGACAACGGGGAAATGAAGATGCGGATTTTGTCGAAGACGGCAGACACCGTGGAATGTGAAGTCCTCACCGACGGAACCTTAGGCAGTCGTCGGCATATTAATTTGCCTGGGGTCCACGTTTCGCTCCCTGCGCTAACAGAAAAGGACAAGGAAGACATCCAACTGGGACTCGAAGTCGGCGTCGACTACATCGCCTTGAGTTTCGTGCGCGAATCTAAGGACATCGAGTTACTGAGGGCCTTTCTGAAACAACACCCCTCCGCCCACCAACCGCAAATCGTCGCGAAGATTGAGCACCAGTTCGCCGTCAACCATTTTGATGCGATTGCCCGAGAGGCCGATGTAATCATGGTGGCCCGCGGCGATTTGGGAATTGAGTGCAACTATGAGGAGTTGCCCATCATTCAGCGGCGAATCGTCAAAACCTGTCAGCAACTGGGCCGACCGGTGATCGTGGCCACTCACATGTTGGAGAGCATGATCCAAAGTCCGACGCCGACCCGAGCCGAAATTACAGACGTGGCGAATGCGGTCTACGAGCAGAGCGACGCCATCATGCTCAGTGGTGAGACCACCGTCGGAAAACATCCCCTGGGTTGCATCGAAGTCATGGACACGATCGCCCGACGCATTGAGCGCAGTGGTGGGACTAACTATCAGGAAAAAGCCGAGCTCACGTCTTCGCGACAGAAGTTGGTACGGAGTGCCGTGGGACTCGCTGATGACATCAAAGCCGATGCCATCTTGGTTTTCACCAAACGAGGCCACATGGCTCGGTTTGCCTCTTGGATGCGGCCGCGCCATTCGGTCGTTTACGCGTTCACCGATCGATGGCCCACCGCCGATGGGTTAACCTTGCTGCGCGGAGTCATTCCCCGGGTGGTGGCGTTTAATTCTCAAGATCCGGATCGAACCGTCGATGCGGCAGTCGCCCAACTTATGAACGACGGATTGTTGCGACGCGGTGATACGGTTGTCGTTGTCACCAACATGGCTTCCGGAGAGCGGATCGTGGATGGAGTGAAGATCCGAGCGCTTGACTGAAGCGGGCCATCAGAAGGGAATCCCCGATCTTGAGTTCCACAACCCCATCATGGAGATCTTGGCTAATCCTCGCACGGGCCTCTAATTTGCCGACGGTGTGGTCCAATTGTGTGGCTGCAGGGGTCTTGGGAGGAGGGCTGGAATTCGGCCGAATGGGCGCGGTGATAGTATCAGCCAGTTCGATTTACATCGGAGGCATGGTCTTGAACGACGCGTTCGACGCCGAGTTTGACCGCCAGTTTCGTCGAGAGAGACCCATACCCTCGGGAGCGGTTTCTGAGCTTCGAGTCTGGCAGGTGGGGTGGTCTCTCATGGTGGCGGGCGTCATTGGGTTGGCAGTGCAGGGCTGGTGGACCACGTTCTTTGTCGGACTGCTGGCCGGTTCGGTCATCCTTTACGATTGGATCCACAAGCGAGTCACGCTCTCCCCAGTCTTGATGGCAGCCTGTCGTTTCTTCCTCTTCCTGACGGTGGCATCGGTCGGGGAACGTGGAGTCACCGGAGAAGTCGTGTGGGCTGCCTTGGCGCTGTCGGCGTGGATTGTGGGCCTGAGCTATATCGCTCGGCGGGAAAGCCGAAGGGGTCCGATGGCCTATTGGCCATTGGTATTTTTGGCGATACCCGGACTTTTGGCCGGATTAGTCCATGGAGACGATCCGGGCTTGGGCGTGATTCTAGCCGGTCTTTTGGTGCTGCCTTGGACCGTCTGGAGTCTGAGCCATACCGTGGGTCGGGCCCAACCCCACTTCGGCCGGACTGTCTCCGGACTTTTGGCCGGCATTTGTCTGGTGGACTTGCTCGCCATTGCCCCCGATCCCAGCGGGATGGGACTGTATGTAGGGCTCTTCATCCTTTCGCTCTTGGCTCAGCGGTTCATACCAGCCACCTGATCGCAAGATGAGACCGCCGCGACCAGACACGGGTGGAATCCAACTTTAGGTGTAATCCGAGAGGGTCCGGGCCAAAGCATCCGAGGATTACAGGAGCTGGATTACTTTCCTTTTGGCGAGGACGCGGTCCAAGTCCATACTTCGGCTCGTTCGGGGAGCCGTTGATGTCACGGCTGAGAGGGGGGCCGCAGCCTCCGACCCGTGGAACCTGATCCGGATCATGCCGGCGAAGGGATAACCCTTCGCCACCCATGTCTGCCGGGAGGTTCCATCTGGAAGTTTCCTAACGGAATCACCGGGAACCGACAATTTGTCCGTTTTAAGTCCCAGAGACATTCCACTATGAACGCCGATCCCAAGACCTCTTTTGAACCGCATAGCCGGGAGCAGTTGCCAAATTCCAATCGCGTTTACGAGGCCGGCATCGTGCATCCAGCGATTCGGGTACCGTTCCGGGAGATTAGCCAAAGCCCCACGCACTTGGTGAGCGGAGCCGAAGAGGTGAACCCGCCCGTTCGGGTGTATGACTGCTCGGGCCCTTGGGGAGATCCGCAGTTTAACGGAACATCCGAAGAAGGGTTGCCACCGTTGAGGGCAGCTTGGATTCGAAGCCGAGGTGATGTGGAAGAATACGATGGGCGCGAAGTAAAGCCCCAGGACAATGGTTACCTCTCCGGAAAGCACGCGGAATACGCCAGCAAGGCCGAGAAGAACCGCTTGGTGGAGTTTCCCGGTCTGACGGCGAGCCGTCGCCGGACGCTTCGGGCGAAGCCAGGTCAGGGAGTCACCCAATTGGCCTATGCCCGAGCCGGAATCATCACACCGGAAATGGAGTTCATCGCCATTCGTGAGAATATGGGTCAAGCCCAGTTGGCTGATTTGTCGGGCGATCGCGCCCGCAACGAGTTGTCCAAGCAGCATGCCGGTTCGAGCCAATTGCCGGGCAGCCCGTATTCGCCGTCTATTTTTCGTCGATTTCCCCAACGGATTCCGACCGAGATCACCGCTGAATTCGTCCGTAGCGAAGTCGCCGCCGGACGGGCCATTATTCCATCGAACATCAATCACCCGGAGAACGAGCCGATGATTATTGGTCGAAATTTTCTGGTGAAGATTAACGCCAACATCGGCAACAGCGCTGTGGCCTCCAGCATTGAGGAAGAGGTCGAGAAGATGCGTTGGGCCACCAAGTGGGGAGCCGACACGGTGATGGATCTCTCCACGGGCAAAAACATCCACGCGACCCGAGAGTGGATCTTGCGGAACTCTCCGGTGCCCATCGGGACCGTGCCCATTTATCAGGCTTTGGAAAAGGTGGGAGGCAAAGCCGAGGATCTCACCTGGGAAGTCTATCGAGACACCCTCATCGAACAGGCCGAACAGGGTGTCGACTATTTCACCGTTCACGCCGGGGTGCTCCTGCGATTCATCCCGATGACGGCCCGTCGCATGACCGGCATTGTCAGCCGAGGAGGCAGCATCTTGGCCAAGTGGTGCTTGGCACACCATCGCGAGAATTTCCTCTACACTCATTGGGATGAAATTTGTGAAATCATGGCTGCCTACGATGTCAGCTTCAGCATCGGGGATGGCTTGCGACCGGGATCCATTGCTGACGCCAATGACGAGGCACAGTTTGGAGAACTCCAGGTGCAAGGAGAACTGACCCAGAGAGCGTGGAACCATGGAGTGCAAGTGATGAACGAGGGCCCGGGTCATGTCCCCATGCACATGATTGAAGAGAACATGGCCAAGCAGTTGGAGTGGTGCCAAGAAGCTCCGTTTTACACCCTCGGGCCACTCACGACGGACATCGCTCCGGGCTATGATCACATTACCAGCGGCATCGGGGCTGCGATGATCGGTTGGTTCGGCTGCGCGATGCTCTGCTACGTGACCCCCAAGGAACACCTGGGTTTGCCCAATAAGAAGGACGTCAAGGATGGGGTGATCGCCTACAAGATTGCGGCCCATGCTGCGGACTTGGCCAAGGGTCATCCGGGAGCTCAAAATCGTGACAATGCGCTGAGCAAGGCACGCTTCGAGTTCCGCTGGCAGGATCAGTTCAACCTGGGTCTTGATCCGATCACGGCCCGTGAATTCCACGATGAGACCCTGCCACAGGAAGGAGCCAAGACGGCTCACTTCTGTTCCATGTGCGGCCCTCATTTCTGCTCCATGAAGATCACCGAGGACGTCCGCAAGTATGCGGCCGAACAAGGGCTCGCCGCCGAAGAGGCCCTGAAGAAGGGCCTCGAAGAAAAATCCCGAGAGTTCGTCGAGCAGGGAGCTGAAGTTTACTCGAAGGCCTAAGCCGGAGTCGTTGAGCTCAGCCGCAACGATGCAGTTGCAGTCAGTATCGTTGCGGCAACGCTGGAGTCGATCGGAACGGTTACGAGCTCTGATTCAGATGCAACGCCCAGAGTGTTTGGGGCTTGTAGTTCAGGCCTTGCGCACGAAGCAGGCTTTCAGACCGAGGGCGACCCCATCGATCTTGCAGGAAATTTCGTGATCTTCATCGACCAGACGGATGGGTTTGGATTTTGACCCGCCTTTGAGAACTCCGGAGGAACCGCGCAGGGGAAGATCTTTTATGAGGATCACGCAATCGCCGTCATTGAGCACGGTGCCATGAGCATCCTTCACGATCCGGGGTGCGTCTGGGGCCTCGGCTTCCGTTGCGCGTTCCCACTCATGCCCGCAAGTGAGGCACTCCCATTTCTCGGGGTGTTCCATCACATCGGTCATCTCACACATCGGGCAGCCAGGTTTACTCATGAAACCAAAAGGCTATCTGGGTCGTGGTGAGGATGGAAACCGAATCCGGGTCTCAAAAAGTGACGGTACACTCCACCCACGCATAAAGGGTGTCGCCATTCGGATTCGCATTCGGGGCATTTTGTAGAAAGGAGCCCTTGAAGAGAGTGGCCACACCGGTATCGAGGCGACAGTTACCCGGAAGGATGTCCCAGCGGATCCGAGCTTCCAGTTGTTGTCCTACATAAGATCCAGAAAGTCCGGAGGAATCCCGTACCCCAGCGGCAGTGAAGGCGTCGAAGGGACTTTCCAACCAAATCCACCGGTGGCTCAGAGTGGTTTCCAGAGTTTTAGTGGGTCGGATGGAACCCCGAATTTCCGGTGATCGGAGGTTGGCTCGGGCAATCGCGCCGTAGAGGCCAGTGGGACCAAATTCAAAGCGGCGTGCTCCGAAGAGCGTGTCGAAGCGCTGATTCTGCCCATCATTGGGGTTGCGATCGCCGCTGGCTTGGTCGACGCGAACACCCAATCGAGGTGTGCCGCGGGCCTCCCACGTATACCCGGCCCCGCTTTGGAACATCCAAGCCGTGTGGTCGAGATCGGCGGACAGGCCAGTTCCCGATCGCGATGAGCCTCGTTGCAGGGACGCCTCGGCTTCGAAATCCCATTGGCCGGGTTTGGCATTGCGGAAGAGACGACTCCCGGTTGTGTGCAATCGTCGATGGCGACGCGAGGGATCGGTGTCTTCAAAAAGGCCTAACCAATAGGCTTCTACCCGAGCATCCAATCCAAGGCGGCGAGAGGTCGCGTACACGCCATAGAATTGTTGACCGAAACTCTGGGTGTCGGCGGTGATCTGGTTGTCGAGTAGGGACGGAGCATCTTCGGGAAGACGTCGGACCGGCAGGAACGCAACGCTTCGAATGGAGGCATCGGAATCACTCGTCCAAAGCCAATCGACACCAGTGAAGGAATTGATGGTGTTGCGATAGGCGTTGCGTGCAACCAATCGCCGATTCCCCAAATCGAGGGTTTCGCGACCGAACTGGATTCGGTGCTTGCCGCCGGAGAAGAGGGGGCCGGCATCCCAACGAACCTGAGCCTGAAGCAAATCCACAGCATTGACCTGCGTTGTGTCGATAGCGCTGCCCGAATCGGAGAGGTACTGCCGAGAATCCATGACCTCAGCCAACAACCCCACGGGCTCGGTTTTGATTTGTCCGAGCAGGCTGGTTCGGAGTGCCAGCGCCTGGTCGCTGCCCGGACGCCCGGCGCGAAAATTGTTGCCGAGAGATTCGTACCGAAGCCGTTGTTCCAGGCCAATATCGGCCCACTCAGGAAGATCAAGTGCCGAGCGAAGGCGCCAGGGACCCTCCGCGGCTAGGGCTGAGAACCCTGCCAAGATCAGACAAAGACATCGGAAACCCAATGGGCAAAAGTTCAAGGTCATCATGAAACCGGTCTCGGATCAAAAAGACTGAACGCCCGTTGGTGAAGCCTTTTCGGGTCCGGCGTTGGAATTAAACCCTCGACGGCATCGAAGCGGGGCGTAATACCCGAGTCAAGCCGTCGCGCTGTCTGAACGGCCCGATCCACCATGACTTTGAAAATGCCGAAATCCAGCGTCGTCGCGTTCGTAGCCGTGACCTTGTTCTCCACCTCCCTGATGGGACAGTCCGTGTTCAAAGACGCGTTCGAGTCGAACACTTCGGCCAACTATGATGTGCGGGTGGGGTATTACGCAGGGACCTCGACCAACGACTACACTCTGGATTGGTCGTACGACTACAGCGCTCTGACCTTCAACCGATTTTCATTCCAGACGGCAACGCCCGAAAATTTGCCGGTTCCGACCGCGCCCAATTCCGCAGCGGGTGGATCGAAGGGGCTTAAGATCACGGTCAACAAGAACGATGACGAGCCGGGCCGCTTTGCCCTGAGCCTTTACCCGAAGACCGCGAATTTTTCCGGAGACTATGTTCTCAAGTTCGACGCGTTCTTGAACCATGCGTCCTTTGCAGACAGTGGAGTCGGAACCTCTGAGTTCCTGACGTTCGGTTTGAACCACTCGGGAGATTTGGTCAACTGGGGCGTGCTGTCGGGAGCGGAACAGCGAGAGGATTTCGCGGCCGAGGCCGTCGGCGGGAGCGGCAGTGATGGCCTCTGGTTTGGGGTTGTCGGAGACGATGGCGCAGCGCGGGGTCTTCAAAGCTGGGAAGGACAGGCCGGACAAGCCAGTCGTTACCTGGATGGCGAAGCCGCGGGGGTTCCAGACCGCGACGGCAATGGTAACCCGGATGACGATGGCAACGAGCCCTTCCTTCGAACCCAGTTTCCGTCACCGCGGTTCGAGGCCCCAGGTGTCCTGGGTAAGCGGTGGGTTCAGGTCGAAGTGAGTCAGGTGGGTGATGTGATTACCTGGAGGATCGACGGGCGGATCATTAGCCGTCACACTAACACGAGTCCCTGGAAATCCGGGCGAGTGATGGTGGGCTACATGGATCCCTTTGCAGGCGTGGCCGAGGTGAAGGGGGAAAGTTGGCTGCTCATCGACAATCTTCGCGTTGAAACGGTGCGTACCGTGGTGGTGAACACGGCGGACAACGCCTCTCCGGCGGGTGATGGGAAAACCTCTCTGGCGGAGGCGCTCAAAGACGTTCGCTCCAATGACCGCATTACCTTCAATATCCCTGGTGTCGGGCCGCATTATCTGGTCACACCGACCTTGGGTTATCCGATCATCCAGGCCGACAACGTGTTGATCGATGGCTTTAGCCAACCGGGAGCTTCGGCAAACACCAATGTGCTTCAGGGTTCCGACACCGCCCAATTGCGGATTGTTCTCGACTCACGGACCGGGGGTCGTTTCGCGCTGACCGACTACGGAGATCATGGGTTTGGAGACAGCGAGAGCGCGATGTTACCGATTCTCAATTCTCGCAACTTCACCCTTCGTGGTGTGGCCGTGCTGAGTGCGACCGGTGGCGATTCCGCTGAAGACCCGTTTATTTATGGAGTGGCGTTGGTAGGGTCTTCGACCGAAGCCCGTATCCAAGGTTGCTGGTTCGGCGTTGATCCGGCTAAACCCACTGCTCTGGGAGTTCGCGGTGGTCGTGCCGCAGTGGCTTCCTTCAAGTGGGACAATGATATTACCTCCGAAGGATTGGTAGTCGGTACTGATTCAGACGGCTTCGGTGATTTGGCAGAACACAACCTGATCACAGGGCAATTGTTGGCCGTCCATTTGGAGACTCCCAATGCTCGGATTTCAGGCAACCGCTTCAACTATCTCCCCGATGGGTCGGTCTTCGATTATTCGCAAGTGGCGGGCTATCTCGGGCAATTCACCGACATGGAAGCCATTGAGAACGGACGAGGCCATTTCATGCTCATCGGAACCGACGGGGACGGCATCAATGACGCCAACGAGCGGAATTATTTTGGTCCGCTCAATTATGATGTGGTGGTGGAGTTTTGGCGCACGGCGATCGGCGTGGTCCTAGCCGGAAATTCTTTTGGCTACGGACCGTCGGGATCGGTGCTCTTTAAAAATCCGACCCCGATTAGCCTCACCACGGTCCGGAGCTATTCAACCCTCCGGGTGGGTTCCGACTTCAGCGGGCCGGCTGAATCCGATGCATTGGAAGCCAACACGTTGTCCGGGATGAGTGCCCCGATGATTCGTTTCCACGGCAGCAATGGGACAGCGGACCAGCCGGCACGAGTCGTCTTTCGCGGCAATGTGTTATCCGGAAATGTCGGCAGTGCTCCGTGGGATGCCTCGAGCGGCCTGGCGGTCGATAAATTCTATGGATTGGCTCTGGCCGAACCGACCGGTGAAGTCCGGCCGGTGATACAGACCAATTCCACCGTCACTACGCTTTCAGTTCGGGTGCCAGCACGCAACCCGAGCAACGCGACGGGAGGTATTCAGGTGGATGTGGCTTTGGCGGATCCGTCGGGTTTGACGGCGACTTCAGAGGCATATCCCAATGGCTCGGTTCAAAGTCTCAAACACTTGAAGCAAGTGACCTTGGACGCCTCGATGGACGGGGGATTGGTGGACATTGATTTGAGCGGACTGGCCATGAGTGACACGGATTTGAAGCGAATCACTGTCTCGGCCAGCTACGTTCTGGATGCGGTGGCCGCAACCGATACGACGATCGCCGTGCCGGTGGCCGCTGTGACGTCTCCGTTCTCGGCCATCTTGGGAGGATTCGATGTTCCGACCACGCCTATCCGAGTGGCAGTGACTTTGACGGGCAACACGCTCGGACTTTCTTGGACCGGAGGCCTGCCGCCTTACACCGTGCAGGTTCGGAGTGCCTTGGATGTTCCATGGCAGAATTTGGTTACGACCAACGCCTTGAAGACCACGGTGCCGGTCACCGAAAGTGCGGCCTTCTTCCGCATCAGCGGAAACTGACGCAGTGCCCGTTGGTAGAGCCAAGACCCCTCCCGCTCAGGCGACGGGGTCTTGGATCGTTGACGGGCGCCAGACTCATCACTTTTCCAATGAAGCTGGTATTTTCCGAGGCGGTCGCAGATCCCGGCCGCTACGTTTATCCGTATGCGGTCTGGGCATTCCCGGAACCCACAGAAAGCCCAGCGGATTTGTTTGCAGCCGGATTTCTGCCATCGGCTCCCGATTTATCCCGCTTTTATATGGGGCGCCAATTGCGGGTGCCCCTGGGAGAATGGCGAGCCTCTTCCGAAAATCGCCGTGTGCTGCGTAAGGTCGGAAATTTGCAGTGCGAGTTGGTGCCCCGCGATCGCTTTGATTGGACGCCGGAGCGCCGAGCGGCCTGGTTGGCCTTTGCCGAGATTCGCTTCGGTTCCGGTGTCATGCCCGCGGCCCGGTTAGATCGATTGCTGGCGGGTCGGGTGATCTCCCACGTACTGGTGTTCCGGGAGGGCGGTGGTGATGGACCCGAATGCGGAGTGGCTTTGCTCTACCTCGAGCCCCCGCGCATGGCCTATTATTATTATGCGTTCTACGACCTTGCCGCATCGGGAAGCCATCTTGGGATGGCCATGATGACGCAAGCAGTGGCTTGGGCTCAGGAAAGTGGTTTGGGTCACCTGCACTTGGGTACCTGCTATACAGACAAGGCCCTTTATAAGACTCAGTTCGAGCCCATAGAATTTTTTAATGGGCACCGATGGTCGCGCAATCGGGATGAATTGCGGCACCTGCTCCGAACACAGCCGGAGACCCATCGATTGGAGTCGCCGGAGTATCAGGCGTTTCTCGATGGCGGTTTGTTGGCCGCTGCGGCCGATTCGCCATTCCGGGTCTCGTTCAACGCTTCAAGCTGAGTTCAATGGCATCCAAAACCGGTTTTCGCCAAGTCTCGTAACCCTCCGCGTTGAGGTGGAGTTGGTCTGCGGCGAAGAAACGAGGATCGGGTTTTCCCTGGGAGTCGAGCAACGGCGAGGCCACGTCGATGACGCGCACACGCGGATGAGACTGCGGGAGGAGTTTGAGCCGCCGGTTGAACTCCGATTGGACTTCAAGGAGATGCACCCGTGATGGGCTCGGCTTCACCGTGAGCAAGAGGATCGAGGTTCCCCGGAGTTCGGTTTCGGCTCGCTCCAAGAACACGGCCAGATCTTGAGCGATTTCTGCAGGAGTTTGACCGTCGGCCAAGTCGTTATCGCCTTCGTAGACCACGACTACAGAGGGGCCATAGGGCAGCACCACACGGTTGAAAAATCGCAGCAGATCCTTGAAACGGGAACCGCCGAAACCGCGATTGAGAACAGGCCGCCCGTGGATCGAGGTCGGCAAATGGGTCCACAATCGGATGCTAGAACTGCCCACGAACAAAATGGGCCGCGGCGGCGGCGGGACCCTTCGGTCCAGGGCTTCAAATTTTAGAACCTCCGGCTCAAAGCGGTTGGTGGAGGCCGATTCAGCCGCGTTCAAAGGAACCAGAAGGATCAGTAGAGAGATCCAGGCAAATCGCCAGAATCTCATGCAGGAGGGATCGGAGAGAATTCGTCGGCATGATACGAACTGCGAACTAAGGGACCCGAGGCTACATGGGTGAATCCCATGGCATCACCCTCACGCCGGAGCGTGTCGAAAACGGCCGGAGGAATGAAGTCCACCACCGGCAGGTGTTTGAGGGTCGGTTGCAGGTATTGTCCCAGAGTGAGAATATCGCAGTGGGCGTGGCGGAGGTCTCGCATGGCTTCCAGCACTTCTTCCTGCGTTTCTCCCAGTCCGAGCATCATGCCCGATTTGGTGTGAACTTTGGAGCCCAGGCGGTCTTTGACTTTGGTCAGCACGCGGAGCGACCGCTCATAGGTGGCACGATGGCGCACCGAAGGAGTCAGACGGCGAATGGTCTCGAGGTTGTGGTTGAAGATGTCAGGCCGAGCCGCGAGGACCGAATCGATCGCGTCATCACGATCGAGGAAATCGGGAGTCAACACCTCGACAACGATTCCAGGATTCAGATCCCGTACCGCTTCGATGGTGCGGCGGAAATGTTCGGCCCCGCCGTCTTGGAGGTCATCCCGAGCCACGGCGGTGATCACCACATGCTTGAGTCCCATGCGACGGGTGGCCTCGGCGACTCGCTGAGGCTCATCGTGTTCCAAGGCCAGTGGTTTGGCCGTCGAGACCGCGCAGAATCCGCAAGCGCGGGTGCAACGATCTCCCGCGATCATGAAGGTGGCCGTGCCCTTGCTCCAGCACTCCCAATGATTGGGGCACTTGGCACTCTCGCACACCGTGTGGAGGCCTAAGCCATCGAGCAGCGTGCGCGTAGCCGTGAAGGCACTCGAAGTGGGCAACTGCACCTTCAGCCATTCGGGCAAACGGCGCCTGGGAAGTAATGGGATCGCGGCCATCGGGGCCGCCATCGTTGAAGAACACGAACTCATCGACAGCCTTTAAGCTCAAACCGGACCGGCCGCTTGGCAACTGCTTTTGGGAGGGCCCGCTTGCTGCTCGATGAAGTCAGCGGCATGGGTGGCGATGACATTCCAGTCGAGCCGGGCGGCGACTCTGGCGGCCGCCGAGAGACCGAGGGCACGGCGTTCCTTGGCTGAAAGGGCGAGCAGTGCCAGCACGTTTTCGGCGAAGGATTGGCCCGTCCAACCGGAGAACCGGATCGCCGGTTCGTCGGCGAAGTAGCAGGACAGAGTTTCTAGGGGAGTGCTGACGCAGGGAATCCCGCAGCCCAAGTATTCGACGGCCTTGGCGACGAAGGCGCAGTGCACCCCTTGAGATTCTTCATAAGGGACCATCCCCACGGAAGCCCCACCTAGGGCCTCGGCCATTAGGTGGTAGGGAATGAAGCCGGTCATTTCAATCCGGATCCCCGGAGCGGCCGCGCGTACATCTTGGGCCAATTGCAGCAACGCAGGAGTTTCCTTCCCGAGGAATCGGAACCGGAGATCCGGCCGGCGAGCGTGTAGGTGCAACAAGGCGTTCCGAGCAATGGGGCCGAGGTGATGCGTGTCGAAGGACCCGTGCATGACCACGACCGGTGTATTGGAATCGGACGGATCGGCTGCGGTCTCGGGAAGCGGTCGAAAGAGACTCGCATCGTAGCCGTACTGGATGACTCGGATCCGGTCCGCCGGATAACCGGTGGCTTGGAATCGCTCGGCCAAGGGAGCCGACACGGTCATCACGCCTTCGGCATTGAAGCGCCGGGGCAACGAGCGCTCGTAGCGGTTGAGCCAGGGAACTAAACCCGATCGCGTAAAGACGGCGGGCCAGGTCTCCATGAAGCCCGTCAGGTAATCCAGAAAGTTGAGGATGATGGGCACTTTCCACCGGCTTCTTAGCAGGCCAGCGGCCACGGCGGAAATCGTGTGCTGCGAGAGGAGGACGTCGAATCGAAACTCCGGGACCGTCGATCGGCGCAGGGACTTCAGAGTTTGGTCGGCGTGTTGGGCCAGGGCGAGAGGGTAGAGCAGGTACTTGAGATTGCGGTAGGGCGTGTAGCGACCCATCGGCCATCGGGTGAACGGATGGATGAGAATTCCATGAGAGGAACCAATGGACTCCCAATCGGGGAAGACGGGACAAAATAAATGGATCTCATGGTTTCGGCGCACCAATTCGCGGATCAGGTAAATAGCCTCGGCGGAGCCTCCGCCGCTGGGCGGGAAATACGGTTCGTGGGTGAGGAAGGCCAGGCGCATCGTAAGGGGAGAGGGGCTGTCGCGGGCGTTCAGTCCAGGCCGCGAAGGAACCGCTCGAGGATAAGGATCGATTTTTCCAACTGGGAGATGGCCAGCCACTCCCGCTCCGTGTGGGCCTGAGCGATGTCACCCGGACCGAACACCACCGAGGGAATCCCTCCCGCGGCCAGCGGCGCCGCATCGGTAAAGTAATGAACACCTCGGGTCCTCCGGCGTCCGGCGGCGCGGGTTAACGCTTGGACGAGCGGAAGGTCTGGATCGGTCTCCAGCGGTTCGCAGGGACTGGTCCGGAGGGTGTCGAAGGAGGCGTTGAGTCCGTGCCGCCGCAAGAGGGCGCGGATTTCGCGGCGAACCCCGGTTTCGGTTTCGCCGGGGAGAGTGCGTCGATCGATGTCGATGATGCACTCGGCGGGCACGATGTTGGGTTGGCGGCCTCCGTCGATCCGGCCGACATTGATCGTGGGCCGACCAAGGCGAGGATGGGCAGGGCGCGCAGCCAGTTCGGCCGCGTACTCGGTCTCGAGAGCCAAAACGATCCGCGACATGGCAGTCACGGCGTTGCGGCCGAGCTGCGGTGTGGCCCCATGGGCTGAACGCCCGATGGTGCGCAGGCGCAGCCAGACATCGCCTTTGTGGGCGGTCACGATCTCCAAGCCTGTGGGTTCGCCGACGATCGCCAAATCGCTCTTCGGCCCGTGGCTGGCAAAGTATCGGGAGCCCAATTGCATGTTTTCTTCGTCGATGAGGCCGACAAAGAGGATCTCGGTATGCGCGGGCCGTGCGCCCGTGGCAGTCACGTTGAGCAGGGATTGGAAGAAGGCGCAGACGGACCCTTTGGTGTCGCACGCGCCGCGCCCATAGACGCGCCCATCGCGGACGACGGGCTTGAGCTGCAGCGCGTAGGCGGGCTCACCGACCGTGTCGAGGTGTGGCGCTAACAGGACTCGTTGGCGGACTTGGCCCCTCGGAGTCAGTCGGACAAGGAGGTTGGACCGTCCCGGGACCACGGGTTGTAATTCCACCTCTAGGCCGTGTTGACGGGCGGCCGATGCGAGGAATTCCGCTACCCGATGTTCTCCATGGAGCTCGGGATCGCTGAAAAAGGCAGGGTTCACGCTGGGCAGCGCGATGAGATTCTGAAGTAACCGGACGCTGGTGGGTTGGGAGGCCACGGTGCCGATGACCTTACCGGCGGGTTCGCTCCCCGGCGACAATCAACTTTCACGGGTGGTGACCCGTTGGGTCGGTGTGGCCATCGGGTAGAGCCCCGGACAGCAGCCGAAAGTTTGATGAAACGCGGCGCTGAAATGGCTAAGGCTAGAATAGCCCACCTCCACCGCCGCCTCCGTCACGTTAAACGAGCCAGATCGCAACAAGGTGGCTGCCTTTTCCATCCGCAGCTGTCGCAAGTACTGGGGAATGGTTTGTCCCATCTCTTTGGAAAAAGTCCGGCTTAGGTAGAAGGGACTGCATGCGGCCTCCCGGGCGATGATGTCCAGCGACGGAGGGTGGGTGAGGTCTTTCTTGAGGGCTTCAACGACGGTCTCCACACGGTCACGGGCAACCCGTTGTTGGCGATGACAGAATAGTTCGGAATCCGAAGGAGGAGCGAAGAAGAACTCGCTCATCAACTCCCGGACCTTGGCCCCGTACCAAAGCCGTTGGGCTCCGGCCAAGACTGGAGGTTGGCGCAAGGCCATGACCAGGTCGCGTTGACGGGAGGAGAGGGGTTCGGGTTCTGAAACGCCCGAAACGGCCGGTTGGGCATCCAGCGATGTCTGAATTAGTGGGTGAAGAAACTCCCGGCTCTCACCGAGTTCTAGGCTCAGGAAATCGGGGCGAAACTCCACCGTGATGAACTGGTGGGTTTGTCCCGGGGAGCGGAGAGCAGAGAGTGGGTCTTGGCCTTGGCGATAGAAACCGGCGGACTGGTTTCGAAATTGGGCGGTCTTGCTGCCACAGCTGACTGAACCCTGGCCCGAGAGATTCAGGCAGAGTTCGACGCTCCCGGGATGGAAGCTGCGGGCCCAGTCGATCGGATCGGAAGCTTTGAAATCATGCCATTCCAAGCTGAAACCCAGGCTTCCGAAACTACCGAAGAGTTGCCGCCAACCCGCACCGATGGCAGCCCAAGCAGCAACCTCGCCTTCGAAGCGGGGCGGGTTTGTCTTGGGAGTCCGAGGCATGTCCGTAAATCTGTGAGGTGTGAGGGTAGGCCGCGAGGGGCGGACCGACAAGAGTCCCTGCCAAAGGGGTGTTGGATCGTCCGAGTAGAACTCCCCGAACTCTTTTCGGGGTCGAATCCCCAGCCTCACGATGCCTTTCTATTTTGCGCCGGCGGGGTAGGCTCCCAATTCATCGCATGGCCCTGCGCTTGTTTAACTCGCTCCACCGTCGGGTGGAAGAATTCACCCCACTGTTCCCTGACGCCGAATCCGTCGGATTCTACTGCTGCGGGCCTACGGTGTACGACTTCGGTCACATCGGAAACTTTCGGACCTTCGTCTTTGCAGATCTCCTGCGGCGCTACCTCGAATTTCGGGGATTTCGCATCAACCACGTGATGAATATCACCGACGTGGAGGACAAGATTATCCGCCAAGTGGCGGTCACGGGACAGTCGCTGGCTGAGTTCACTGGCCAGTACACCGAGGCCTTTCTCGCGGATTTGGCCACCCTTTCTTGCCTCAAACCGCATTTTTTGCCCAAGGCAACGGACTACATCCCTCAGATTGTCGATCTTATCCAACGGTTGGAGCAGCGAGGCATCGCCTACCGGGCGGGGGATGGTTCGGTGTACTTTAGTATCAACAAGTACCGGGCCTGCGGTTGTTGCTATGGACAGTTGGTGACGCTGGATCCGGAGGCGCAGCGGCGCACCGAACGCGTCTCGGGCGACTCCTACGACAAGGACGATCTGGCCGATTTCGCACTGTGGAAGGCCCGGGTTCCGGGCGATGGGGTTGTCTTCTGGGACAGTCCTTGGGGCGAAGGTCGCCCCGGTTGGCACATCGAGTGTTCAGCCATGAGCATGGCCATTCTCGGACCTAGCTTTGATCTTCACCTCGGAGGCGAAGATTTGGCGTTCCCTCATCACGAAGACGAGATCGCCCAGAGTGAAGGAACCGGGCTCCAGCAGCCGGGTCGACCGTTCGTGAAGCATTGGGTGCACGCGGCCCATTTGCTGGTAGACGGCAAGAAGATGAGCAAGTCACTAGGTAACTTCTTCACAGTGCGAGATTTGTTGGGACAGGGATTCCAGGGTCGAGAAATCCGTTTCCTTCTCATCAGCGCCCATTATCGCGAGACATTCAATTTCACCCGGGAAGGCCTCGAGGCCACTCGATCGGCATTGGCTCGATTGGATGCCACCGTCGCTCAGTTGACCGAACGGGCCGGGTCGGAGGTCCACGAGACCTCCACGCCGCCGTCCGCGTTGGAGATCTCATTCACTGAGGCCCTAGATGACGACCTCAATGTTTCGAAAGCATGGGCGGTGATCTTCGACTGGGTCCGGGAAACCAATGCGGCCTTGGCCTCCGGGTCGCTGAGCCCGAGCGCCGCAGCGGCACGACTTCAGTCTTGGTTGCGGGTCGATGGAGTCATGGGGTTGGGTGGGCGTCCAGCAGAGGAAGTCCCCGCGGCTGCGGTGGCGTTGTTGGAGAAGCGCAACGCCGCCAAAGTGGCTCGAAACTTTACGCTGGCCGATACCGTGCGCAATGAACTCAAGGCCTTGGGTTGGACTGTCGAGGATTCCAAGACTGGGTCGAAGCTCAAACGTCTCTAATAGACCGGTGATGGAAACCCCAGACCTCGGAGTCGTCGCTCTCAAACCGTGGGAGAACGCCGTGCTGCGCCATTTGTTATTAGCGGAGCCCGATGCTGCGCTGGCTACTCAGTTGGCCGGCGTGACGGTCTTGGGACGTGAACGTTTGGGAACCGCGCTGTTGATCCGACTTCGCGCCCAGGACGGTTCATTTCCAGGAACTCGAGGTGCCATTTTTGGAGGCCATACCTTTGCCCAGATTAAAGGATGCCCTTCAAGAGCGGCCTTCACACTCCACCTCGATGACCAGGGCTGGGTGAGCCACCTGTTTGCCTTTCTGGAGGATGATTTTCCTTGGCCGTCGAAGACGGATGTCGTCGAGGTGTTGAACGCGAAGATTCAGCCCTGACGGGTGGGCAGCTGGTCGATTTCCAAGATGGCCCGAGCGACGGCCCAAACGACCACGCGTTCGGCGCCTAGATTTTTCAAAACGGCCGCCACTCCATCGGTGGTTGCTCCGGTGGTGAGGACGTCGTCCACGAGGATCCATGATCCGTGGATTCGAGGGGAGCGAGCCGGTTCGAACGCGGTCCTCATGTTGCGAATCCGATCCTCTCGACTCAGGGAAGTTTGGCTCAAAGTGGCTTCACGGCGTTGAACCCGATTTGTCTCCAAGGGCACGCCCAATGCGTGAGCCAGGGGCGCGGCCAGTCGCTCGGCCTGATTGAATTCGCGCTCACGGTGTTTCACGCGGTGCAGTGGTACCGGCACCACTCCTTGCCAGGGATGGCCGATTAATCGGGGCAATGCGGCCTCCATGAGCAGCCCCGACAGGAAGGTCCCGAACCAGGGTTCTTTTTGGTACTTGAGCCGGTGGATGCATTCCAGAGTGATGCCCTCGGCGATGGCGGCGGCTCTGGCTTCATCCCAGGCCCAGGAATCTCTTCGGCAGGCGATACAGGTTTGAGAGCCGATGATCTTCCCGGAGAAAGGTATTCCACAGCGTTGGCAGCAGGGCTCGGTGATTCGGCGGACACCGCCTTGGCACGTAGCGCAGACATAACCCTGATCGCGATCGGCCCGATGTTGGTGGCAGACAGCACAAACCGGGGGATAAACCAGCCCGAGAATTAACTCGGGCCAATCGCCTAGTCCGAGCCCGCCGACAGGCCTGTGAATAGGACCGCTGATGGGGCGTTCAAGGAGCATTGCCCAGAGGGGTAGGAGTGGCAGGGTTGGCTGGGCTCTCGCGGCGTCCAAGGACACCCATAAAAAAAGCGCTGGTAACGGCGATCACCGCAAAGGTTAGCCAGCCATCGTGCAGGCGGCCCGAGCCCCACCACCACGATTGCGTGCCTTGGTGGGTCAGCGGTGCCGTGAAGAACGTGTAGGATTTGAACCAGAAGATCCATCCGGCGTGCAAACCCAACGGGAGCCACAGCGCACCGGTCCGCTCGCGGCACCAGGCCAGTAACCAGCCGATCGCCCCAAGGGTGAGAATTCCGGGGAACATCTGCGAGGGTTGGCTCAGACCCGAAAGCATGCGGCCCAGCATTTCTAAGCCGGTCCAAGGACTGACTGAAAGGGGGGCTTCAGGCCGGTGGAAAAAATGGACTAGAGCATAGAGAGCCGCGCTGCTCAGAGCGGCGGCGGCAAAAGAAAATTGGCGGCGAAGCGATCCAAAGACCATCCCACGGAACAGCAGTTCCTCCATAAACGAAACGGCGATGGCCGCGCCGAGCGCACGAATTGCATGAGCAAGTAGCAAGCTCCAGGAATGACCCGAATCCCAGGTGCGGACGCCGAACCCGAGAGAGAGGAGCGCCACGACTGCCAGCGACAGCATTCCGCCAGCCAAGCCAATCAACAGGTCACGCCGGGCGGATTGTCCCCAGACCATGCCGACGGAGTGCCAACCCGGAAACAGGCCACTTTTAGCCATGGGCCATAGCCCGAGTAAGGCGACCCCAAGAAGACTCCGGTCGACATACCGGCGAAACGGTTGCGCGGCTAATGAAGAGTGAGGGCCCACGTGCTGGACCAACATCCAAAGCCAAGGAGCTAGCAGGGCTCCACCGACAAACACCGTAGCGAGGTATCCACCCAAGATCCAAGCCGGGTTGGGTGGTGAATTGGGGGCGGATGTCCGATTCATGGGAAGCCTGGCTGAAGATTATAGGAGAAGCATCCGACTCTCCGCAGCATGACATCGCCGCTGCCATGCTCAAGGCACTTGGCAGTTGGGGCAGAGCCCAAAGAATTCCATTCGATGGGAAATTTGGGTGAATCCATGCCGGCGGGCCAACTGATCCTGAAATTCATTTAGGAAGCAGTCGTCGAGCTCGACGATGCGCGCGCAGCGGGTGCATACTAAATGATGGTGATGCCCATCGCCTTCCTCGGGTGATAATTCGAAGCGGGCGGCTCCGTCGCCAAAATCGTAACGCCTCACCAACCCCATTCTTTCGAGGGTGTGCATGTTCCGGTAGATGGTCGCCAGATCGCAGTCCAGTTTTCCGAGCGATGTGTGGATTTCCTTGATCGTCAGCGGGGACGAATGTTTGCGGAGCACGTCGAGAATCGCCTGACGCGGTATGGTGATCTTCAGTTCACCCTGGCGAAGCTTGTCTGTCAGGTCAGACAGCGGTTGCTGGATGAGTCGGTGAGGGTGCTGGTGCTGGGGACAAGGCCGGCTCATGAAGCGTTTTGGCTGGCACGTTGCAGCCGACTTCCAACCAGAGACAGAATAAACAATCCGGCCAAGGTCAGGGTGATGCAGGGGCCACTAGGCAGGTTGAGTGGATACGACAGAACCACTCCGCCGCCGGCGCCGATGAGCCCAAGGAACAGGCTCAAGAGAATTTGCTGTCGCAGACTTCGGGCCAGATTCCGAGCCGCCGCCGGTGGAATCACCACCAGCGATGTTACTAGAATGATGCCGAGCAGGCGTATGCTCAGCGCGACGGTGACGGTGAGTAGGGCAACGAATCCGTAGTTGAGCCAGCGCACTGGGATACCCGACACGTGGGCCAGATCGGAATGGGCGGTCAATAGAGCCAGAGCGTTGAGCTTCCAGAAAAGGACCGAGCCCACGGTGATCAATACCACCAAGGCCAAAGCGGCATCGCTCCATCCGACGGAAAGAATGTCACCAAAGAGGTATCGGTCGAGCTCACCGCGATAGCCCTTGAGGAGACTTAGAATCACCATACCTAAGGCCACCGACCCGCTGAGCAACAGGGCCATGATGGTGTCGTTGAGGAGGGCGGTTCGTTCTTTGAGCCAGAGAATCAGGCCTGCGATCAGCAGGCTAAAGAGGATCATGGGGACCGTAGGGTCCGGCAGACCGAGCCAGAATCCGAGGGCAACACCGGCCAGAGCTGCATGGGCGACGGTATCGCTGAAGAAGGACATGCGCCGGGCCGTAACGAAGACGCCGATGAATCCGCAGAGCGGTCCAAGAAAGAGTGCGGTCAGGACCGCGCGCAGCATGAAGGGTTCAATGTCCATGGCTGCCGTGGGAATGAGGGTGCTGGTGCTGGTACGGGGTGAAATGAATGCCGTAGGCCTGCCTGAGGGACTCTGCGTTCATCACTTCTTCGGGAGCGCCCTCGCAGCAAATGACGCCATTGAGGGCGTAAACTCGACTGGCGTGGCGATACACCATGGAAAGGTCGTGCGACACGAGAACTACCGTGAGTCGCCGGCGTCGATGCACTTCGGCGATGAGTTCGTAGAAGTCGGCCTCACCGGGGGTATCCACTCCGGCGGTTGGCTCATCCAGCAACAGCAATTCAGGCTCATTGAGCAGGCTGGAGCAGATCAGAACACGCTGGAGCTGTCCGCCGCTGAGTCCGGCCACCGGGCGATCCAGCAATCGGGTGACATCCATTTCGCCCACGGCCTCGTGCAAGAGCGCATCTATTTGGCGAGAAGGTCGCCAGAACCAACTGGCAGTGAGGGGTCGGCGGATCGCCAAGAATTCCCGGACCGTCAGCATGAAACTCGGATCGAGTTGGAGCCGTTGGGGCACGTAGCCCATCCGCTTCAAGATTCCCGGACCCGGTGGGCCTTCTTGCAGCAGGCGGACCGATCCCGAGTCTGGTTTCTGCAAGCCCAAGAGGCAGCGCAGCAAGGTGGTCTTGCCCGACCCATTTGGGCCGATGAGCGCAACCATTCGGCCTGCCTCGATGCGCAAGTTAACACCTCGAAGCACGGGGTTGCCACCGAGGCGGACGTGAAGGTCTTGAACCTCGACGGCTGCTGATTTCTGCGATCGGAAGGCAATGTCCATGGAGCTCAGCGCAAGGAGGATTCCAGAGTGCGCAAGTTTCGGCGAAGCCCGTCGATGTAGAAGGTCCGGGAGGCGGAGCCAGTTTCGAGGACATCGAGTTCAGCAACGCCGATGGCCAGATCAGTAGCCAGACGTTTCAGCAACCGGGGATGGAATTGAGGTTCGGAAAAAATCACACGGACCTGTTGTTTTCGGATGGCCCGGGAGAGTTGTGCGAGGTACTTCGGCGAGGGGTCCACGCTCGGGACCTCTTCGACCACTCCGACGAGCTGAAGGTCATACCGTCGGCAGAAGTACGGGAAGGCATCATGGAACGTAACGATCCTGCGGTTGGTTAGATCTTTGAGCGAGGATCGGATTTGCGTATCGAGCTGGACCAGCTCCTGGAGATAAGTCGCTCCACGGCGGGTGTACCCATCGGCGTGGGCTGGATCGGCCTGACAGAGGGCCTGGATAATGTTGGAGACACAGTGCTTGGCGAAGACAGGGTCGAGCCAGACATGGGGATTGGCATCCTCCTCACCGTGGTTATGGGTGTGATCCGAGTGAGATTTTTCAGACCCGGTGGTTTCGGCATCCAGGGCCAGTGGAGTGAGGTGGTGGATGAGTTGCGGCTGGAGCCCATCAGTCACCGTGACGACCCGGCGGGAGGGTTTTGAGGCCCCTCGGGTTACAGCCCGTGTGAGCCAAGTGTCCAAGCCTAAGCCGTTCATGAGGACCACGTCGGCGGCGGCCAATTTTCGAAGATCGGAAGGTCGGAATTGGAAGTCGTGGGGGCCTACGTTGGCTGGAAGTAAGCTCTCTACAGTGGCCGCATCACCGGCGACGTTGGCCGCCCAAGAATGGATCACCGGCAGCGTGGTTAAGATCCGGATCTCAGCCGCGTGCGATTCCAGGACACAGAGCAGGCCGATCAGCAAAGCCAATAAGTGGGAACGGTGGCCATTCACGGTCGGCAGGATAGGAACGGCGCGGAAAATTGCAAACCGCTTGCATCCTCAAGGTGATTTTGGAAAACAAAAAACCCGCCGGCTAACCGGCGGGTTTCAAAAAGGTCCTGACAGTTTACTTCATCAGAAGCATTTGCCGGGCGCGCTTGATCGCTATACTGAGCTTGCGCTGGAAGGGTGCCGGCAAGCCGGTATACTTCCGGGGCAGAACCCGTCCGTTGTCGGTCACGTACTGCTTGAGCAGGGCGACGTTCTTGTAGTCGATAGCGTCGATAGTGAACTCGACCTTAGGCTTCGGACGCGGGGTCCGTGCTGCGGTCGATCGGCGCTTCTTCTTTTCCTCGAGCTTGGTCTTGCGGGGCATGGCTTACTTGATTTCGCGATGCAGGGTATGACGGCGAAGGAAAGGATTGAACTTCTTCTTTTCCACCTTGTCGGTCTGCAGCTTCTTGTTTCGGGACGTCTGGTAGCGGGAGACGGGCTTACCCTCCTTCTTCGCTTCCGTACACTCAATGGTAACAATCTCACGCGGCATAAATCAGTTTTCCTTATCCTTGGTCGGTTTTTCCTCGACGTCGCTGTCGTCGTCTTCAACGTCCACCGAGGCACCGGCCTCGACAGAGCCCAGCGAACCGAGGCGGTTTCGCTGGCGCAGAACGCCTTCTTTCTCGAGTTGGGCCTGCGATTCAACCGTGAAACGGGCCCACGGAATCGCCTCTAGACGGGCCTTGGGTATGACCTTTGAGGTCAATTCGCAGACACCGTAAGTGCCTTTCTCGATCCGTTTGAGGGCTTCCTCGATTTCATAAACGGCATCCTGATCTGAAGACAGGAGGCTGAGTGCGAAATCGCGGTCGAAATTGTCAGTACCAGAGTCACCCATGTGGAGGCTGTAGCTCTCCATCTCAGACTGGGATTCTTTGGCCAAACCGCTCATCTGGCCGCGAAGTCGCTCGTGGAGGTCCAGAAGGTTTTGGTAGAACTTCTGCCACTCCGGCTTGACCCGGGAGATGGGCATCCAGCTTTGGGTTTCGGGAGGCACGGGCTTTCCACCGGATTTCGCCAATGGTCGTCCAAGGATTGTGGCAGCGCTGACGATGCCAACCTTTTGGTGGCCTGCTTTTTTGATCGCAACGGGTGCCGGTTTTTTTGCCATGGAGTCTCTTTCCCTGTTTACTTGCTGAGGCACTCGTCCACCGCGGACGACTCATCCGCCAAGTGCTTTTTCCCACAACTCATTTCGAATCGAGGGCCGCGGAACCTAACAAGTGGCCGGCAGAACGCCACTAAAATCTTCAGATCACTGACAGCCATTCTGTTAGTGAATAACAGTCACCCGGAAATTTGAGCTCTGCAAATGCCCGTGGTCACGCCTTTCTGGCGAGATGAACAGAATGTCTAATCCCGGATCTGGGTACCTTCAGGCTCGCTGAAGTTATGACGGAGGAAGACACCTTGGTATTTCCTTCGCCTTGCTTCGTCAGGGAGCTTGCGCACACTTTGCTCCGCCCTGGCGATGCTCCAGTGGTTCTCTCTATCAGAGTCTAATGAACGCGATTCTCGCCCTTGAAGACGGTTCGGTGTTCCGTGGCCACGGATTTGGAGCGCAGGCTTCGGTGTCCGGGGAGGTGTGCTTCAACACCTCAATGACCGGCTATCAGGAGATTCTAACGGATCCCTCCTACAAGGGGCAGATCGTGACGATGACCTACCCGATGATTGGCAACACGGGTATCAACCTTCAGGACATGGAGTCTTGGAAGGCTCATTGCTCGGGGTTTGTAATCCGGGAACTCAGTCCCTGGGTGAGCAACTGGCGGGCGGATCAATCGCTGGCGTCCTACTTGGAGCAGAATGCCATTCCAGGAATCCAGGGTGTCGATACTCGGGCCCTGACTAAGAAACTCCGCGTGCGGGGTTCTCTGGCCGGCTTCCTCACGACGGAGCCGATGTCCGATGCTGACGCCGTGGCTCGGGCCCGGCAATGGGGCTCGATGGAGGGACGCAACTACGTCGTCGAAGTGACCCACCGGGAGAGTTTTATCTGGGATGAAAAGGATCAGGATTCGGCGGAATTTGCCGTGACCCAGCAGCACTCACCGCCCAACCCGCGGCACATACGCCTTCCGCTGCGTGCGGCGGACATCCCGATCGTGGCCTACGATTTTGGGATTAAATACAACATCTTGCGAAGCCTCCGCCAACGAGGATTTCGCATTCGCGTGGTGCCCGCCGGGACTTCAGCTGCGGAGGTGCTTGCTTACAAGCCCGCCGGGGTGTTCCTCAGCAATGGTCCGGGCGATCCAGGAACGCTGGGTGGGATTGTCGGCGAGGTGAAGACGTTGGTGGATACGGGGATCCCGATTTTCGGAATTTGTCTGGGTCATCAGATTCTTGGCCAGGCGTTCGGTGGCAAGACCTTCAAACTGAAGTTTGGGCATCGGGGCGGAAACCAACCGGTGAAAGATTTGGAGACGGGTCGGGTCGAGATCACTTCGCAGAATCATGGTTTTGCTGTCGATCCGGCTTCGTTGCCGGCGGAGGTGGCTGTGAACCGGATCAATCTCAACGATCAGACGGTCGAGGGCCTGCGCCACAAGACCAAGCCGGTGTTTTGCGTGCAGTACCATCCAGAGGCAGCTCCCGGTCCGCACGATTCCTCGGTGCTCTTTGATGAGTTCCGGGAACTAGTGGTGAAGCGGGGTTAATGGGTTCTTGCTTCAGGAACACTCTGGAATGAGCGGGGCTCGACGGCGCCGGGTTCGAGGGTGATGAGGAGAGCGTTGCCCATGGGGCGCTCGGATCCCTCGCACGGGGTATTCATGACCTGACCGCGGGCCCATAGAGTCGAAGATCCACCCCCGTCGAGATTCAGCGCATCAGTGCATCCCAGGCGTACAAAGTGGGCTGCCAATTCGGCGAGAGACATACCGACCGAGAGGCCGCGCTGACGGCCGTCGACTTGCACCAGAAAGAAAAACTCTGCATTCCACCCTATTGCCGATCGAGGGTGCCGAGCGTCAGAGGATTGAAACAGAGTGGGTTGGCCCTCCTTGAGCAGAGCGGGACCGCCGCCCAAGGCTGTTGGAGTGCCTTTCAGATCGGGTCGAGTTTCGGTGGACAAGGTCCAGAGAGATCCGGATATGGACTGGCTGGGAGGGACTTTGTGGCTCAGGGGCAGTGAAAGAACGACGCCGTTGGTGGGAATAACGGTGTTGCCGCCGGAGTCGACGGATTGGAGTCGGAAGGCCGAGCGGAGGCCCGGTCGGATGGGCAACATGGTGCCCGGCTCGGCGATGAGAAGAAATTCGGTACCGGTGGCGGAAGGGGTTCGGGGGCCCACGGCCGCAGTGAAGAGCACGGGGCGCTCTTGGCGCTCCTCGTTGAGCCCGATGGCGATGCTCGATCCATCGGGAGTGATCATCGAGAGCAGCGAAACCACCGGGCCGAGATGGAGCGAACGATCCGGACCCATCCAGAAGGCGCTCTTGCCGTTGGGCGCGGAGATCAATTCCCCGTCCCGGATGCAAAGTCCCTCTGGATCGCCCAGGCAGGGGCCCCCTCTCGCAAAAAAATCTCCGTTGAGCGCGGCCAGCGCCTGACCGCGGGCCTTCGGGAAGGTCGAGGCCTGACTGGACAGCGTGGCCACACCCAGTTGACGGCCGCCACCCAGGAGGACATGGATCCCTAGATCTGAGCGGTCTCGTCGGATGCGGATCACCTGTATCGACCAGGGACCCTCCGCTAAGGTCTCATGGCTGTAAGAGAAACTGTTGGCGAGCCGATTTCGGAGAGTGGGTGCTTGAAAGAATGGCGGTTTGTCGGACGCACGGGATGCCTCGGTTCCGACGAGCGTGGCGGCACCCAGAAAAATTGTGAGCCAGCACTTCATGGCGACGGTTTTCCGGAGTGTGTCTCAAGTCGAGTCTCCGGAACGCGGACAACGAGGAGGCTGGTGGCCGTGGCCCGTTCGCGTCCGTAGCACGGGCTGTTAAGCACCTGACCGTCGAGGATCAATTCGGTGGAGCCGCCGCCATCGAGGTTGATGGCTTCTTGGCAGCCCAGTTTGATGAGGAACTCGGAGAGCTCGGCAAGAGTCATGCCTACCGAGAGACCGGCCTGACGCCCATCGACAACTACGAGGAAGCAGTGGCGCTCATTCCATCCGAACGCGGAACGCGGATGACGTTCCAGCGAACGGGCTGCGGATTTGCCGGTCGGCGTGCCGAGGTGAACGAGAGCAGGACCACCGCCGATGGCCGAGACCGCGGATTCCAGGAGGGGTTCAGTGCGGGTTTCGAGGACCACCGAGGCTCCGGGCCGCAGGTGGTCTTGCAGTGGGGTTCCTGCCCGGAGAATCAAACAATCGGGCTCCAACGGCGCACGAGGGTTCGTCACGGAGCCCCGGACCACGGCCCGGAGTGGCTGACCGGCCTTTAGGGGTGGCCCGGGATGTGATCCGTCACGGGCCAAGATCCAGCCCGAGGGGCGATCCGACTCGATGGCTGTAGACGCAGCCGGGGTGAGCACCACCGGACGTGAGCCGTCGAAGTCCTCGTTGAGTCCGAACTCTTGCGGGGCCGATTCGCCCACGCGCACCGTGAATCGAGGCCGTACTGTGTCGATGTGGGGTTTTCCAGATCCGTCGAACCAGAGGCAATCACGCTCGATGGGCGCACTGACCAGTATGCCTCGCTGGATGAAGAGCCCTCGAGGGTCTCCGGGCATTGGGTCGTTTTCGATGGCATAAAAGTCGCCATTGATCGCAGCGACAGGTACCCCGAGAGATTTAGGGAAGAGGGTGACCTGATCCGACAAGGGATTGAGTCCAATCCGGTCATGGAAGGCCAGCGAGGGAAAGAAACCCAATCGGGGATGAGAGCGCTCAACCCGGACTATGTGGATGGACCAGGGTTCGTCTCGCACCGCGTGGCTGACACTAATTCCTGGCGACGCTTCCCGGAATGCTGGGAAGGCCTCGCCCCAGACTTGGACTCGGCTGAGTCCGACCAGCATCAGCCCCAGAAGGACCTGATTGACGAGAACTCCGTGGACCGCTGAAAACAATCGGGTCAATGGGATTGATCCCGAGGGTCGGGTCGGGGTGGACAGGATCTGCGTGAGGTTTCCCATGGCGGATTAGGCCAATCCTTTCCAACGCCGCAGCGACCATTCGAGGACTAAGAGTCCGAGCAGGATGGCCAGATAAATCGGGCGGTCCCAAAGGGGCTTGCGAAGGAATTCTATCCAAGGCTGAGGCAACTCTCCCCACAGGGCCTCGAGTCCGCGAGGATGGGTGTCTTCTACGCGGAGGGCCATGCCGTCACCGGATTGAGCCACGCCTTCCATCACCGCGGGTCGTGCCTGAAGATCAGCCAATTCTGGATCGACGCTTTCAGCCACCAGCAGTTGACGATCTACGCCAAGGGATTCCCCGGCTCGTTGGGCCACGGCGCTAATAACAAAGGTACCGGGTTTTTGCAGAGTGATGGGAGCCACGTAAGCGCGGCGGGTTGGGTCGTAGCGAGCCACAGCCACTGCATTGCTGGAGGAGCCCGTTCCGGCATAGAGAGTCACTTCGGCATCGGTGATTTCGTGTTGGGCTTGATCTCGAACCCGGATGGATGCCGAAGCCGTTGCGCCTGGGGTGACGTAGGCACTTGAAAGATCAAGGAGGACGGGCGGATTCGTACGACTGCTTCGGCCGACCGCCAGCCAGCGGATGGCGTTCACCCAGAACCGGCGGTAGTAGCGAGAGTCGCAGTTGTCCTCGGAGACGAGCCATTTAGGATTTCGTGGCTCGCCCCAGAGAGTTTCAAAATCCGCACCCCAAGACCGGGTGGTGTCGGAGGTGAAGGCCATAGTTCGACCTCGACCCACTTGTTGGACGGCCAGTAGGACATCGCCATCGATGCCTTGGGGGGCATTGTCCGCATAGGCGAGTACTTGAGCACCGGGCTTGGCTCGTTCCATTCGGTTAATGCCATGGAGGGTAGGAAATTTCTCAGTCCAGATTTTGCGCGTCTCTTCAGCATCGGCTCCGATGGCTACAATGGGATGGGTCCACGCCGCTCGGGGAACCTTGGGCAGAAAGTCCTCTTTCGAAGAGTCGAAGGCGCCCTCCATGGCGACAGGGATGATGCGGTCGAGGAGGGTTTGGTGGTAGCCGCCGCGCCCGAAGGCCGAGTTGCCGCCGATCATGAGAAATCCGCCGCCAAACTCCTCAACCAGTCGTGCCATGTTGGTCAATTGGAGCGGACTGAAGGAGTCGCGACGGATATCGCTGTGGATGACCACATCGTAGTTCAACAGGCCGGCGAGATTTTTTGGGAAGCCTTGTGTGGGATGATCGACCGGGTAGATGCGCTCGCCCGTGTCTGGATCGGAATCCACCGTGTTGAGGTACTGCCCGTTGTTGCCGAATTGCCTATAGAGCGTGGTTACTTGAATGCCCGGGTCGCTTTGCAGGGCGTCTTTGAGGTATTTCCATTCGGGCTGCGGGCTTTGGTTATTCTGTGGAGTTCCCTCCATGTAAACCACTCGCAGCGTGGGATCGACGACCTCTAATCCGAAAGGCCTCTGATTGTTGGAGGTGAGCCATTCGCCAGGGCTGGTCGAGACACTCACCTCGTACACTTGGAATCCGCGCATGCGTGGCGTGAATTCGAGTTCGACATGCTGAGCCTCGCCGTTGAGATCCAGCGGCTTCGCTGCGAGAATTTGCCCCTCCTTGCGGACTTGCACGGTGACGGTCTTCCCAGAGAATCCCGGGGATCGGAGATCCACCGAAACCCGTGACGGCGCGTTCTCAGCCACCGCGCGTCGGACCTCAAGGCCGGTGATGCGCACATCCCGAACTTCGTTGGTGGTGCCGCTCAGGAGGGTGTGGACGCGCAGCCCGTGGCGACGCAGGCGGCGAGCGGCCGTCTCCGGATCCAGACCCTGGGTCTCGATGCCATCGGAGACCAAGAGCACGCTGGTCAGGGGATCTTCTGATGGCAGCGTGAGCAGGGAGTCCAGCGCGCGGGAAAGCCCAGAGGAAGGACCCTCGGCCGGCCCGGCGATGCCATTGGTTTCAAGGGTCATGACGTCACTGAAACGCAAGGCCAGCACATCCACCGAGCCCGGCTTGGCCGGCAAGACATGGTGGGCGATCCAGGCTCTTGCTGCGGCCAATCGGCCTCCAGGAACGTCGGTGGTGGCCATGCTGCGGGAGGTGTCCATTAGCACCGCCAAGCGGGTCCGGCGTGGATGGATAATTTTTTCAATCCACTGCGGATCCATCAGGCACAGCACCAGCCCGACGAGGGCTGTCAGGCGAAGCAGGCCGCACAGGGCCCGAACCCAGGGCTGCGTCCGACCGCGGGCGTACCCATAGCTCAGTGCCAATAGGCTGACGGTGATGATCCCCGCAAGGATCAGCCACCGTGGCTCCGGCAATTGGGTGAACTGCATCATGGTGAGGGTGCGGAGGTCATTGGGCCCGGGTGAGGCGACGGAAGTACTCGCTAATTTGTTCCTCGAACTGTCGAGGGGCTTGCTCGGCCGAGACATCCGTGCGCTCAGGACCTTGCCTCAGGGCTCGCTCCAGCAAGTCGGCCGCCGACTGGACCCCGGCCGCCGCCACGCTGCTGCTGGTTTCGGCCGACTCGCTGCGGCCATCGCCCAGAGCTTCGGTGGCTTGGGCCATTTGCTCGGCGGCGGCCTCCAGGCGTTTGCCGGCGGTTTGTGCCTCGCGGGCCTCTGGGCTATTCAAGCGGGCGATTTTTTCAGCCAGTTTGCGGGCTTGGTCTTGAAGACGTTTCTGACGCTCAGCCAAAGCGCGATCTTCTGGCCCACGGGGTCCGCCGGGTTGTCCATTCGGTTTGCCTGGCAGGGAGCCAGGGCTCGGCGGAGAGGGTTTAGATTCTCCAGGTTTCCCCGGTTTTCCGGCCTCGCCCCCGGGCGGGCTGTTTTTATCCGGTGAGCCTGCCTTGCCCTCGGGCCCTTTTTGTCCGGGCTTTTCACCCGGGGTGGGCTTTTGAGCTTTGGCAGGATTAGACCCTTCCACCAGGCGGGCCAATTCAGATTGAGCCTTGGCCAGTGCCAGCGCCTCCGCGAGGGCCTTTTCCAGTTCGGCCGCATTGGCCGGCTTCTGGGGCTTTTTGTCGATGCCTTCCAACACGACCTGGGGTGGTTGCGGCTCGGGCGGAGATTCTTCAGGCGGTTTATCGGAGAGCTCGGGTTCGGTCGGAAGGTTTTTGAGCTGCGGCATGGCTTTGATGGCCCGGTACAGAGCTGCCAAGGCTTTCTCCTCGGAGGGTAGAGCTCCTTGGGGCGTTTGTCGTTCCAAGGCGCGAGCTGCGTCGTCCATGCCTTCTAGGGCTTCGTCCAGGGCGAACTGGGCGGCCTTGGGCGCATTCATGGATTCCAGCTTCTGTTGGTAACGGGCGGTGAATTCGCGGGCCTCGCGTTGCCGCTGAGATAGGTCCTGGAAGGTCTTGGCGGGTGCATTGGTCCGCGTGGCTGTGGTCTCGGCCAAGAGTCCCTTCTGGATGGCGATGAGGTTGAGGCGCTGCTGAGGTTGCCCTTTGCGCTTCGAGGGCGCCGGACCGGAGCGATCGGTCAGTTCGATGAAATACGTGGGTGAGCGACCGATCCCGGGACCGTCGAGCGTGTTGTTGTCGCGGGCTTCAGCGTAATAAGAGACCACATCGTAGGGCTTGAGCCCGAGGCTGCCCAGACGGAGGACCACCGCGCCGAGGGTCTGTCCGTCCTTGAGGTTGCGATCGCGAACTTCCAGCCGTTGCTCAGGACCGCCGAGCACGTGGTAGACGAGGGTGATCGAATCCAATCCGAAGTCGTCCGAAGCGGCGACTTTTAGCGGGATGATCTCGTCTGGGTCGGCGCGGATGTCTTCGCCCGGCTCGGTGATGTCCACCTTGGGCGGCAGGTCGGGAAGGGCGCGGATCGGATGTCGAGTTGCATTGGCGAGGGAGGGTCGGCCCCGCGTGTCGGTAATCAGAATGGAATATTCGGAATCGGCGGAGACGATGAACTCGCCGCGCCAGAGGTTCGACTCGGTGGCCTTCAATGCGACGACCGTGCCGTTGGTGAGCCGCAGCTCGGCTTGGCCCAGCGCGACGTTTCCTGTCACTTCGAATAACGCTCGCGAGCCGCGCAGGGCGGTGATGGGCGGAGAAGATTGGCGCAGTTCGGGAAGGCCGGAATAGGTCGGAGAGAGGAGCCGAATCGATAGGCGAGCCACCTCGGGTGGGACGTAGGCCACCAGAGAATAGGTTGAGGAGAGGGTGTCACCGGCGCGGATGCGGAAGGTACCGGATGTGGTCACCGTCAGGGTCTGGAACGCGACCGCATTGGAAAGCACCGGCACCGACTGACGTTCCCAGCCAGTGTCGCCTTGGGAGCGCCATAGGTAGTCTATCGACGGGGGGATTCGTCCTGAGAGACGGTGGGTGAGAGTCAGCCGATGGCCCACCGGGAATTCGCCACCGGCCGGTTCGACGACCAACTGGGTGAAGCGGGCCTCCGACCATGGGGCGAGGGTGCGCAGTAGGGCCGTGCCGGACTGAGGCACTACGATTAAGAACCCCACCAGGGCCGCCAGCACGCTGCCACCGAAAAGGAGCCTGGGAAGGCCGAGGCGTCGCAAGTAGGGAACCTCCTCGCTCTGAGCTACCTGAGCCGCGCGTTGACTCAGGGCGCTCGCCAATTCTGATTCGTAGGCCCCCGTGGGTGTCCGGACACCCGACAGGTATTCGGCGGCCGTGGACACTTCGCAACCGAGTTCAGGCCGGTTCGACTCTAGGTCGAGGGCGGCCTCCTTCAGGGGAGTGGATTGCCGGCGCAGGCGCAACCACTGGCGCAGTCCGAGAGCCAGGCCCAGCAGGAGGCCCAACCAAGCCAGAGCCCTAAACCCGATGGGAAGGAGCAGCCTATAGTCGATGACCATCACCGTCAGCGAACCCAGGAGGAGTCCGGCGACGATGGCCGCGGCCGCACCGGTGCGTCGTGCAGTATCCTTGCGTCCGGCGGTCTGGGCCAGTTGCCTGCGGGCTTCATCGGCGGGTGTGTTCATGGGTGGGTGCGGTTGGCGACAACGGTTTCGATGAGCAGCAGTGCTAGGGCTGCAGCCAGCAGGATACGCCACCATTCCTGTCGGCCGGGTTCGTTACCGAACCATCCGGGAGGCAGATCTGATTCGGCATCGGTACGACGGGCTAAGCGCCCACCGGCGGCCGAGGGCTCCCAGGCGGCGAGGTCCGATTCAATCGGCGGTGGATTGGCGGCCAAACGCCATCGCTCCCGACCGGATTCATCGCTCACGCTGTAGAATCCGGAAATAGGGACCTCGAAAACCGCGGTGCCGTCGGCTCGGACGTCGAGAGCCGGCGGCGGATTAGAGGAACCGGGTCGTACTTGCAGGCCCAAGCGGGCGCCGGCCGGTGGGGCTGTTGCTGAGGGTGAAGCAGCCCTCGTGGAGGTCGCGGTGAAGCCCGTGCTTCCGCTGCTCAACGGGATACGGCCCTCGGTCCCGGTGATGAGCGAATCGGAGGATCGCAGAAGGCGGTCATCGCCGCGATCGGCCAGCCAGGTGACGGCCGCCATGACCCACGGAACGAAACTTTTGTGTTTGGGCCAGTCCGTCCATGCGGTGTCTGCCGAGGTGTTGGCCAAGAGCACTGCGCCTCGGCCCACAAAACGACTTAAGAGGAAGGGGTGTCCGTCGTCAAACCGTGCCAGCACGGTGCTTTGTGGAGAGGCGGTCACCGCGTGTCGACGGGTGAATTCAGCGACGGCAGGACCGCCGGACCGAGCCTCTGTGAACGGCCGAAAGATCGGGCTTGTTCGGTCGAAGGCTCCGATGCGCCAAGGCACCTCCGCGTCGGCCGAAACCGGCGAGCCCCATTGCGCCGGAGATAGCGCGCCAAACTCCGCATTGAAGCGGGAGGGTTCTAGGGAGTCGCCGCCAAAGAAGAAGAGTCCACCACCCTGATCGACCCAGGCATTGAGTGCAGCGACGGCGTCCACTGGAAGAGATCGCATCGCCGGCAGGAGCACGACGTCGGGCGGCGGTTGTATGCCCTTGGGTGTGACGGCGGCCGCTAACGCCTCGGGACGGAGGATTTCCACCACGAACCCTCCTTGGCCCGAATTGGTGCTGCCGAAGAATGGGTCGAGGGCCGCGGCGACAAAGAAGGTCTGCTCTTCGAACGATCGTACCTGGCTGCGATTTTCGACGGCGACGACGCGGATGCGTTCCGGGACTTGGAATGCCAGTCGGCGGACATTGTCCTCAGCCAGTGCGTCGGATACTTCCAATTGGACTTCGGCCTCATGCCAGCCGGCGTTGAGTCGCGGTAGCTTCCATTCGAGAGAGTCCGAGACACCGGCTCCTCTGGAGAAGGTGATTTTGGAAAGGGTCTGCCCATCGAGGACGCACCGAATCGTGTGATTTTGCACCGGCTGGTCTCCGTAATTGGCGACGATGATCGACAGGGGTCCATTGGGTTCGGCGGGAAGTCGGAGATCGGTGACGGCCACATTGGGTGAGACTGTAGGACCGACTCGGATGAATTGGATCGGCAGCCACCGCGGCAGAGAAACGCGCTCGAGTCGGTCCACCCCGGTCCGCTGGAGGTCGCCGATGACAGTGACGGAGGCGGAGCCGGGTGAATTGAGCGTCGCTACGAGCGACAAGGCCTCCCGAAGCGCCTCGGAGACATCGCCGCGACTGGAGGTGGGTTGGAGATCCTTCAGTCGATCCAGAATCAAGGAGGGTGGCCCAAAACTAGAAAGCACCTCCGGGCGCTCCCCAATCCCGATCAGCGCGGCTCGATCGCCCTCGGTCAAGGGAGCGAGGATGCGACGGGCCTCGGCCAACGCGGCCGGCCAGCGGGGTGTGCCAGAATCAGTGGCCCGCAGGCTGAGGGATCGATCGAGCACCAGGATCACATCTTGGTGCTTGGGTCGTGGTGTTCCACCCCAGCCCTCCGGGAGGTAGGGTCGGGTGAAGGCGAGGACGATCAGCGCGAAGACCAGCAACCGGAGCAATAACAACAACAGGTTCCGCAGTTTGCGTCGGGAGGAGCTGCGGGTGTCCAGCACCTCGAAGAAGCGCAGCGTGCTGACCTTCATCCGCGGATTGCGCTGTTTGAGCAGGAGGTGCAGCAGCACGGGAATCCCGAGGCCTGCGAGGGCAGACAGCAGGAAGGCATGGGTGAAGAGGAAGGGCATGCCGAAGGTCAGTGAGTGGGCTGTGGCTCGTTGAGGTGATTCACAGGTATCCCCTCCGGTCGAGGTAGGCCATGAGTGCCTGGTCGAGGGGCTTGCCGGTCGAGAGGCGCACGTAGTCGAATTCGTACCCGTCGCAGGCGCTCTTCAATCGATTACAGAAGGCTTCGAGCCGTTGATAATATCCCTCTCGCGCCTCGTCGAAATGGACGACGCGTTCTTCGCCTGTCTCGCAGTCTTCTAGAATCCATTCCCCGGTTTCGGGCAGCTCCAGCTCTTCTGGAGACAGGAGGTGAAAGACGATGGTTTCCTGACGGTGGGCATGGAGTTGGCGGAGCAGTTCAAAACCCGAATCATCGCTGGTGAAAAAATCCGAGATGACCACTGAGAGCCCGCGGCGGACCATTGCCTGAACGATGCCAAAGAGGTCCGGTCCCAGGATCGTCTTGCCGCCGGCTTGGGCTCGGGCCAGAGCAGCGAACAGTTCCAGAGCCTGGTTCCGGGAAGCGGCGCAGGGGAGAGCCTGACGGCTGTCCGGTCCGAAAAGAACCAGCCCGGGCGCATCCCGCTGCAAAATCATCAAATGGGCGAGTGCCGCTGCCAGCAGTCGGCCGAAGGTAAACTTGTTGGCTGGCCCGGTCCCGAAATCCATGGAGGCCGAGGTGTCGAGGTAGATTTGGCCGCGGTAGTTGGTGTCGTCCTCGAATTGTTTGACGTAGAGCGCGTCACTCCTCGCCCAGACCTTCCAGTCGAGGTGGCGGAGATTGTCGCCCTGAACGTATTGGCGGTAACTGGCGAACTCCGTCGAGTAGCCGAGGAACGGGCTGCGGTGAAGCCCATCGAGGAATCCCTCCACGACCGTCCTGGCCAAGAGCGGCAGGTCTTCCACCGACGCCAGCAAGCGCGAGTCGATGGGGAGGGGTGTGGACATGGTTTGAACAAGTCTGGCAATGGATCCGGCTTAGCGAAGGGGGACGTCCTTTAGAAGGCGGTCGATCAAGGTCTCCACATCCACCTTCTGAGCGCGGGCATTGAAGTTGGGATTGATGCGGTGGCGTAGAACTTGTCGGGCCACACGCCGTATGCCCTCTTCGTCCGCGCAGAGGCGGCCAGTGGTCGCTGCGTTGGCCTTGGCCCCCAGCACTAGAAACTGAGAGGCACGCGGACTGGCTCCCCAACGCACAAACTCGCGAATGTAGGCCGGAGCTTCCGATGTTTCGGGCCGAGTGCGGGAAACCAGCCGCACCGCGTAGGCGATCACCTCGTCACTGACGGGCACGCTGCGCACCAGTTTCTGTGCCTCGATGAGTTCAGGTCCGGTGATGACGGGTGTGATAATCGCTTGCGAGGTTCCGGTCGTTTCTCGCACCACCCGTTCTTCGTCGGCCAAGGAGGGATAGGTCGTGTTCAGGCAAAACATGAACCGATCGGCTTGGGCTTCGGGCAGCACGTAGGTGCCTTCTTGTTCGATCGGATTCTGGGTGGCAAACACATGGAACGGCCTTGGCAGCGGGTAGGTCTTTCCGCCAACGGTGACTTGCCGCTCTTGCATGGTCTCGAGCATCGCGGCCTGGGTCTTGGGTGGTGTCCGGTTAATCTCGTCGGCCAAGATAAGATTGGCGAACACAGGTCCCGGCAGGAACACCTGTCGTCGTCGTCCGGATTCTGGATCCTCCTCCAGGACGTCCGTACCAGTGATGTCGCTGGGCATCAGGTCAGGGGTGAACTGGATGCGGTTGAACTGGAGGTCCACCGCCTGACTGAGGGAGCGAATGAGCAATGTTTTGGCGAGACCCGGGACGCCGGTGATCAACGCATGGCCGCCGGCAAACAACGTCAGCAAGGTGTTGTCGATAATCTCCTTCTGCCCGATGACGACTTTGCCGATTTGCTCAACCAACGCCTGTCGACGGGCGGTCAATTGTTCGATCGCGGCGACGGAAACGGCAGGATAGTCGGAGGGATTCATGAGGGGAGGAGCGACGCTGAAACCAAGGACACCCGGAACCGGAGACGGTTTCAACCGCAACGCTTTAAATATCTTCAATCATGAAGTCGGTTGCTGATTCTGCACGGAGGCACTATGTCAGCGTCCTCGTTCATGTCTTCACCCTACACGATGATTGGTTCGGATGGCCGCGAATACTCCGGTTCGCTGGAGGAATTGCGTGAATGGTCCCAGGACGGGCGGTTGGGTCCAGCGACGTTGGTTTGGAGCGAGGCCGATGAACGTTGGCTCTTGGCTTCGGCGCGTCATGAGCTGGTCTGGGATCTGCCTCGCCCGGAATTCGAGTCCGAAGCACCGCTATCGGCTGCGGTTTTTCACCGAGCTGGGTTTGTGCCTCGTCTTGTCGCCTTCGTGGCCGACTGGATGGTGATCTTGTTTTTGGTGAACTTGGTGGTGATGCCTTGGCGTGATTCTCTTCAGCATCTTCTGCAGCAAGTGCAGGGGCAGCTAGAGTTGACCGGTGATGCTCAGCCCGATCTTTGGTTGCTGTTAAGGTTCCAACTGATTCTGACGGCGATCTACACCGCTGTAAGCCTGGTCTATAGTGTGGGGTTTCAGGGGCGTTTCGGAGCCACTCCCGGGAAACGGCTGCTGGGCATCCACGTAGTCTCCCTCGAAGGCTTGCCGCTCGGTTATGGAGGGGCTTTTCGACGTTACTGTGCTGAATTGCTCAGCGTTCTTAGTTTCGGTTTGGGGTACCTCATGGTCTTGGCCCCTGAACAGCGCGCCTTGCACGATATCATCACTGGGACCCAGGTCGTCCTGACTCCGCGCAATTGAGACGAGAAGTTTTGGGCGGAAGAGGGTTAATGCGGAAGATCTCTTCTGACTCATGAGGTGAAACCACCAAATAGTTGCCGAATGATGAATTTTAATCACATTCCAAATGCGGCACGAATCGTTTGAATGGCACAAAGTTCGCTTCCGAGAACATCAGCTGAGGAAATGAGATATCTGGCTCAATTTTTACAGATTGTCTGTTCCAAGACCGGTTTCACCGGTCTTTTGAGAGCGTGGGCGCATGGTTTGCTTCAGTGGGGCGTTTTCCAGCAACGTCCGTTTTTGGTGCTTATTCCCATTTGTCTTCCCATTCGAAACGATGCGGTGCGGCTAGGCCTCGGCACACCGTCTAGCGCACACCTTCAACGCCTAGGATATAAGGGTCACCCTTACAGCGGCCGCCCAGTTTCCGGGAGGAATCTTTAATCATGAGTGCCGCTTTTGCTACTGTCCGTGTGGGTTCCATCTACACGCTACGATCCGAGTTGTATCGATCCAGCCTCCCGCAGGCGGCTGAAGACACCGGTCGACGTCTGATCTGGATGAACACGGTGTGTGCGCTCTTCCTAGCGGGCGGAGTGTTAGGAATTGCTCACCCTCCTGGATTAGCGCTCCAGAAGTTTACCGCCGAAGAAGTGGTCCAACCGGTGGAGATCCGTGAATTCAAACAGGAGACTCAGCAGCAAGTCCTGACCGAGGACGAACTCCCCCCGGATGAGCCTGCCCCAGCCGAACCGGTGTCTGTGCCCGCGGTCGTGGTGGCACCGGCCGATGCCAATGTCGCGTTCGCTGTCGAAGTGAAGGGACCGGTGATTATTTCTAAGGATCCCAACTTCGCCGTGCCTCCACCGCGGGAGACCCGCCGTAACGTGTCTGCAGCTCCGACCGGACCCCGTCGTTTCGACGCTGGCAAGGGGGCGGGTACCGGACGTTTCACACCAGAACCTTCCTATCCCCGGGAAGCACAAATCCGTCGAGAAACTGGATCCGGAGAGTATCTGGTTACGATTGATGTCACCGGTGGGATCACGGAATTGAAGCTTATGGCGTCTTCCGGAAGCTCCACATTAGACAATGCCTTTCGCCAGCATGTTCGCAGACTTTGGCGTTTCCGCCCTGAGGATGCCGGTGACTGGATCATTCCCTTCGAATACCGCCTTCGGTGACATCTTGAGACTTTCGATCTAACCCCTTCCGATTCCCAAACCGTCGTTTTTTAACCCACCCGACTGACGCCACAATGCTCGCAAATACCCTAGCCGAATACTTCACCAAGGGCGGACCGATCATGTATCCGATCGCTCTTGTTGCCATCATCCTGTTTGCGGTCGTCGCTGAGCGCGGAATATTTTGGTTTCTCCTTGGGCGTCGTCGCGATTTGGCCCAGCTAGAAAACACCTTGGGCGCGATGGAAAACAGCGACTTCAAGGCTGCCGTCGCCCAGACGCAGGGATCGAACGATCCGGTCGTGCGCATGATTTACCACGGTTTGACTCACTTGCACGGATCCCTCCAAGGTGCGCTTCAAGTGGCCGCCGGCATGGAGATTAAGCGGGCCGGGCGGTTCATGGTGCTCATCGATACGTGCATCACACTGGCCCCGCTCCTCGGGTTGCTGGGCACGGTGACCGGCATCATGGGTTCCTTCCAGAAGATGGGCGAATCGAGCATCGCTGGAGCCATGACTGAGATCCAGGGCGGCATTGGCGAGGCACTCATCGCTACGGCCGCCGGTCTGGGTATCGCCATTATCGGCGTCTTCTTTCTCAACATTTACAACGAGATGATGGAGGCGCTGAAGTTCGATCTCGAGACGGCTGCGACCAATGTCGAGGTCATGGTCACCAAGGCCAAGCAGGAAGGCTTTGACACCGTGGCCTTCCGCCGTGAAACCGCAGCCAAGAACGCCTGACCTATGGCTGGAGGAGGAGGCGGCCGAAGTGCCGCATCAACCAGCGGGAAGCGAGGGAAGTTTTCCTCGCCCGTCCCGATTAAGAAGGCACGCATCGAAATCGTGCCCCTGATCGACGTGATGTTCTTCCTCTTGGCCGCCTTCATGATGGTGTCCTTAAGCCTGCAGCAGTCGAAGACTCGGCCCATGGAACTCATCGATGCCAAAAAGGCGTCCGACGACTTCAAGCCGGATGTCATCAACATTGGTGTTGAGAAGGACGGCACGGTCGCCATCGGTACCAATATCGTGGACACCACGGCGCTCATCCAAGAACTGAACTCGCGCTACAAACAAAATCCTAAGACGCCGGTCTTTATCACCGGCGATAAATCCGCCCCCTACCGGGCCATTGGCGGGGTCCTCCAGCAGGTGCGTTCCGCCCGCTTTACTCGAGTGTCCTTCGTGACCAAGGAAGCCGAACGCAGTCGGAACTAACATTCTCCCCTGACCGACACGCCCTTATGCACCTGGGATCGCCCACCTCCGTCAAGAAAGCCCGTGTTGAGATCATCCCGTTGATTGACGTGATGTTCTTCCTCTTGGCCGCGTTCATGATGGTCACCCTGACTATGAATCGGCTGCGTACCTTGCAAATGGATCTGCCGTCGGCCGTCGCCCCGAAGTCGTCGGAAAAGCCCGACATGATGGAGATCGTCATCGATCGCGAGGGCGACTTGAAGGTGGGTGGCAAGCTGCTTCCATTTTCGGAATTGGCGGGACGGGTGGAAGCCAAGGTGGCCTCGAACACCAACTATCCGTTTTATCTAAAGCCCGATTACCAAACGACCCATGGTAACGTGCTGCGGGTGCTCGACACGATCAAGGCCGCGGGTGCCAACAAGATCTCCATGGCTATAGATGTGACCGGTGCCGACAAAAAATAAGCAGCGTCCTTTCAGCAAACATCCCTGCGCCTTCGGTCGAGCTGATCCGCAGCGGTGACGCTCAGGGGATGGATTCGGAGCGCTGACGGGCCCCAAACCCCATGGACATGCGCCGGCGGTGGGAGTCTTATCGGCGGGCAAACCTTGAAGCGCTTGTCTCCATGATCCGCCGCTCTGTTCGACTCCTCGCCTCCGTCATCGCCGTTCTCAGCGTGGCCGTTTCTTCGGCTTCGGCGGCAGCAGATTGGCCGCAATTCCTTGGCCCGACCCGCGATGGGCAAAGCTCTTCAACGGCTTTGGATGCGGTGCCCAAGGAAGGCTGGCCGTTGCGCTGGAAGGCGGCGGTCGGCGAGGGTTTTTCCGGACCGATCGTGGTGTCCAACAGCGTCTATTTGTTCCATCGCTCGGAGGGTCAGGAGGTGCTGTCGGCCTATCACGTGACGGATGGAAGCCTGCGTTGGAAACACGCCTTGCCCACGTCGTATTCGGCCCAATTTGGTGGGACTGAAGGTCCTTCCGCCACTCCAGCGGCCGATCACCAACGGGTGTTCGCTCTCGGAGCCGCCGGCAAGCTCCGAGCGCTTTCAGCGACCGAGGGGCGCCTTCTCTGGCAAGTGGACTGTGCGGAGCGGTTTGGAGCCGAGCCCGGCTTCTTCGGCTTTGGCAGTTCACCGCTGTTGCTCGGCGATCAGTTGATCGTTCAGGTGGGTGGCCCGGAGGCCTGCGTGGTGGCTTTTGCCGTCAGTGACGGTCGGGTTCTCTGGAAGGCTGGAACCGACGAAGCCGGATATGGTTCCCCGGTGCCGCGAACACGGGCCGGTCAGCAGGAAGTCCTGTGTTTCAACCGTGCCGGTTTGTTGGCGCTGGATCCGGCCAACGGTGCGGAGCGGGCTCGGTTTCCGTGGCGAGCTCGCATGCATGCCAGCGTGAATGCCGCCTCGCCCATCGCCGTGGGCGACGGAGTCTTTATGACCTCCAGCTATGGCGTTGGGGCCGTCTTGCTCAAACCCGATGGAAAGACTCTTCGGCCCGCGTGGTCAGGTGATGAGTCCTTATCATCCCACTTTGCCACTCCGGTGTTGGTGAATGGTTTTCTGTATGGATTCCATGGACGTCAGGAATCCGGTCCCGACTTCCGCTGCATCGAGGCCAGCTCCGGAAAGGTCCGGTGGTCGTTGGAGCGGGCCGGATCGGGATCGGTCTTGGCGGCGGGTCGGAAACTCCTGCTGCTCATGGAGAGTGGCGAAGTGCGCGTTTTGGAAGCCAACCCGGAGAAGCCTGTTGAAAAGGGTCGATTCCAGGCTGGGAGCTCAGGAGCACGAGCCCTGCCTGCGTTGGCACTCGGACGGTTCTTCCTCAGGGATCGGGCTCACCTGCTCTGCCTAGAGATTTCCCGCTGAATCACCGGCTCTTCTTTGTTGGAAAAACATAGAATTTGGCGGTTTCGATTTGCCTGCATTGGTTCCAGCGGTTAGTTCCACGTCCGTCCATCGTCCGGTAATTCTATCGACACCATTTTTATGCCCAACGCCTACCACGCTTCGATCGAAGGCGCCCAGCACGGCGCGAAGTCCCTTGAGCAGTTCCTCGACTATGCCAAGAACGCCGGTGCAGCCGGCGCACAGCCCAGCAACTACATGCTGGGCGACGGCAAGGGTGGCTTCCGAAAGGCCAAGGACATCGCTAGCGCGTTCAGCAGCCGGGGCATGCGCTTGGATGGTATCTCTTCTCATTGTCCGTTCTGGGTGCACACCAGTGCCTGGACCGGCACGAAGTCCGGAAACCCCTTCATCGCACCCGATGTCGCCAAGCTCTCGCCCGAAAAGATCGAGGCCTGGCATGAGAAGTACCTCCTCAAGTTGATGGATCTCTCGGCGGATCTTGGTGTGAAGTCTATGCCCATGTTCTGGGGCGTGGCCTTTGGTTGGGAACTGGCCAGCGGTTATCCCTGGGGTTTCTGGGGAGGATCCGGTTTTGATTTGGTTAAAGAGGGCCAAGAGCGCTTCGTCAAGAAGACGGCCAAGTTGCGCAAGCACGCCAACAGTCTAGGTCTGAAGCTGTGCCACGAAATCCATCCCGGCACCGCCGCCATGACGGCCGATGACTTCCTGATGCTGGTGCAAATTTGCGATAACGATCCCTGCCTCGCGGTGAACGCCGATCCGTCTCACTGCTGGGAAGGTGAATCGTGGGAGAGCCGTTTCTTGAAGGTCGGCAAGTACATCTATGCCGCCCATGTTAAAAACTTCGTGATCCGCCCGGGATTCCCGCTGCGGACCATGGAGTCCAACTGGACCCGTCGGGCCATGCAGTTCACCGATCTCGGCAGTGGTGACCTCAACATGCAGCGTTACGTCGAGCTGCTCTTGGCCGTGGGTTATCAAGACCGCTACTGCAAGCTGCACGGCTGTGAATCCGCTCCGCTGGTGGTCGAGGCTGAGAGCGCTCACAAGGCTCTGGATTTCTGCTCGGCCGATGGCATTGCCTACGTCGCCAAGAATCTCTGTTTCCCGCAGGCAGGCGGAAGCTTCGAAGACGGAATGGGAGCCTAACTTATCCCCGTCCGGGTTTGGAGCGGAGCTCTTCGAGAGCCAATGAAGGCGGCGGGTTACCCGCCGCCTTTTTTTTTAAACCGGGGTCGTAGATAGGGGTCGCGGTTGATCTCTGGGTCTGCTCTATGGCACAAAACCCAGCGATGCATTCGTTTCGCTATGTTGGTCGGGAACTCTTCTGCGAGGACGTCGCGCTTTCGGACCTCGTCCGCGAGCACGGAACCCCGCTGTACGTCTATTCGCAGACCACCCTCGCCGATCATTATTCCAAGCTCGATACCGCTCTGGCGCCGCTGGATCACCTGATCTGCTTCGCCATGAAGTCTAACTCCAACCTGGCTGTGATCCGCACCTTCGCCGATCTCGGGGGTGGGTTTGATACGGTCAGTGCCGGTGAGATCCAGCGGGTCATTGCGGCCGGCGGCGATCCCGGTAAGTGCGTCTTTGCTGGAGTCGGTAAGACCGAGGAGGAGATTGCCTTCGCGCTCAATCAAGGCATTTACAGCTTCAATGTCGAATCCGAGGCCGAGTTGGCGCGCATTAGCAAGGTGGCGTTGAAGCTCAAGAAGATTGCCCCGGTCGCCGTGCGGGTGAATCCGAATGTCGATGCTCACACGCACGCTAAAATCACCACAGGTACTTACGACAACAAGTTCGGTATCCAGTTCGAGTCTATCGAAGCCGTTTACGCCCGAGCCGCTCAATTGCCGAATATCCGTCTGCGAGGTTTGCAAATGCACATCGGTTCCCAGTTGACCGATGTTGAGCCCTTTCGGAAGGCCGTTGAGAAGGTGGGCCCGCTGGTCGCTAAGCTCAACGCTCGCCATGGCTTTGACTTCTTCAGTATCGGGGGCGGCATCGGCATTGTTTACGAGGATGCCCTTGCCTCCGGCGCCGCTGCCTGGTGGAAGACTGCTGCTGGCGGGAAGATCCTCACTCCGGACTTGTATGCAAAGACGCTGATTCCGCTACTCAAGCCCTTGGGTCTAAAGATTCTCCTCGAACCGGGTCGGTTCATGAGTGGCAACGCGGGCGCCTTGGTTACCCGGGTCGAGTACATCAAGAAGACCGGCAAGAAGAACTTTGTCATCGTGGATGCCGCGATGAACGACCTCATCCGGCCGGCCTTCTACGACAGTTTCCATGAAATCGTGCCGTTGACGAAGAAGGCTGGGGCTAGGGTGTCGTCCGACGTGGTCGGGCCGGTTTGCGAGAGCGGTGACTACTTCGCCAAGGATCGTCCGCTGCCGAAGGTCGGGGAAGGCGACACCCTCGCGTTGTTGAGCGCCGGTGCTTATGGATCGGTGATGGGTTCCAACTACAACAGTCGGTCGTTGCCGGCCGAGATCTTGGTCCACGGCAAGAAGACCTCGGTGGTGCGTCGCCGTCAGGCCATTTCCGACATTTGGGCCAATGAGGCGATCGCCGACTGGCAACAGAAGTCTCAGCCGTCGATTCCCGAAAAGCCCCTGGCCCAGACCAAGGCCAAAGTGAAGGCCAAGGCGAAGAAATAGCGGAACTGGCTCGCGGGCGTTGGGAGTAAAACAAGAAAAACGGGAGTGGGGTTCAGCGCCTTCCACTCCCGTTTTTTTTGGATCCGGAGGGTCTCCGTCCGGGTGTGTTATTGGACCCCACTCACTGATAACCAGGACCCACCGTGGTCACACTGGACCACCACTTCGCGTCGACTAAGGAATCACCGGCCGAAACATTCAATCCTGTATTGTTGCCCTTGCCGAAGGTTCGGATCTTGCTTCCAACCCAGCGATGAATTTCTGAATGCCCATCGGCGAAGGAGAAACCGGCGGCTCCGTTGTGATAGGCAGCCGGGAAGTCGATGATGTTTCCGGACTTAGCATCCGGCTGCACCATTTGTACGGCGCAGGCCGCATCGTTAATGCTATCCGGATGCTCGTCCACCATCACCCAAGTCATGGTTGGATTCACTATGTGGTCCAGTCGCCCGTAAGTCTTGTACGGAGGCGCCGGCAACCACCCACCATAGTCAAACACCTGACTCATGGATTGGCTTCTGACCCGCGGAACTTTTTTGCCGGCTTCTATCCGAGTTGTTCGATCCGCGGGACATCTCCAAACCTCGCGAGAATTGCCCATGTATTTCATCAAGGGGCTCTTGTCGATGGTGTTGGTCGGAGAATCGCTGGCGGTTCCTGCCACAAGGAGGACGCGCAAGTTATCCTCGGGTCCGCCAGCCAGAGATTTAACGAGTAAGCCCTGATTATCATCGGCGTACAATCGCCAGGCCAACATCATCTGCTTGTTGTTGTTCATGCACTGGATGCCAAGGGTCTTAGATTTGGCTTTTCCCAATGCGGGCAGGAGCATGCCCGCCAAGATGGCGATGATGGCGATGACGACCAGCAACTCGATCAGCGTGAAGCCACAGCGAGGGGGCCGATGGATTGGCGACAACAATTTCATGGGTGTTAGATTTAAGTTGTTCCATAGGCTGTGGGCCGTCAACAGAATCGTGTTGGGCTCACTGGAACGATTTTCTCGCCTCGCAGGCGGTGTTTCCCTTCAGTTGTCTGACCCGCGGACAGTGCCCATCGATCCGCGACCCAATACCCGCAATACCCGCGCATGAAGGCCATTCAACTGGAAAAGCCCGGATCATTCCGGGTCATCGACATCAACGAACCTCCCGAACCCAGCCCGGGTGAGGCGGTGGTCCGCGTCCATCAAGTGGGCATTTGCGGCACCGACCTCGGAGGCTACTTGGGCAAGATGCCCTTCTTCTCCTACCCGCGGATTCCAGGGCATGAACTGGGTGTCGAAGTGGTGAGCGTCGGTGAAGGGGTTACGACGGTGCGTCCCGGAGATCGGTGTAGCGTCGAGCCGTACCTCAATTGTCAGCGCTGCCACGCATGTCGTCGGGGGCACACCAATTGTTGTCATCACAATCAGACCCTGGGCGTGCATTGCGATGGGGGCCTTCGGCGATACTACACGGTCCCAGCTCGCAAACTCCATGTGGGTCCATCTCTAGATTTCGAACAGTTGGCCCTCGTCGAGACTCTGGCCATTGGCAGTCATGCTGTGTTCCGCGCCGCTCTGAAGCCGGGCGAGACAGTTCTGGTGATCGGGGCCGGTCCGATCGGGTTGAGTGTCATTGAGTTCGCCAAACTCAGTGGGGCTCGGACGGTGGTGATGGACATGAACGAGCAGCGCCTGGCCTTCGTCCGAGACGTCATGGGGGTGACCGACACGGTGCTCACCCGGGCCGACGGCTCCGAGTTCACTGCGGTCGAGACGCTGACCGACGGTAACGGGGCTGAGGCAGTCATCGATGCCACGGGTTCTAACAAATCCATGAGTCAGGCACTGGGCTTCTGCGCGTTTGCCGGACGTCTGGTGTATGTGGGAATTACCCAGGCCGATTTGAGTTTCCCGCATGCTCCAATCTTGCATCGCCGGGAACTGAGCATTCTGGGAAGCCGCAATGCTCTCCCAGAGGATTTCCGCAGCATCATCGGCCACATCGAAGCGCGCCGGATCGATACACGGCCTTGGATCACCCATCGCTCGGCCTTTGGAGAGATGATCGATCAGTTTCCCTCGTGGTTGAAACCCGAGACTGGGGTCATTAAGGCGATGGTGTCGGTGGATTGAATCCCTCGGTAGCCGCCCTACGCCGCCATGAACTCGCCTCGACCCTTGCCGCCCCCGCGCGGGGAGCCGCTGCCGTTGGAGCGAGGTGCAACCCGGGTGTTGATTGCGCTGAATCTGGCATTCTTCGCCTATGAGCAATGGCTCTACTGGGTGGATCCGGGTCGTCGTCGTTGGTTTGAATTGAATTACGCCCTGAGCCTAGAGGGATTGCTACGGGGAGCCTGGTGGCAATGCCTGAGCTTTCAGTTCATGCATGGGGGCTGGATTCATTTGGGCATGAATCTCCTTCTGCTGCACTCGTTGGGTCCTTTGATGGAAATGACCCTCGGGCGGTGGCGTTTCCTCTTGCTCTACCTAGTCAGCGGAACTCTGGGCGGCATTCTCCACGTGGCGGGTGCTTGGATGATGCCGGAATCCTTCGGAGGAGCCGTGGTGGGAGCGTCAGCGGGATTGTGCGGGTTGTTGGCGGCCCTTGGAGCGCTGCACTCCGAGGAACGTTTGAGGGTGCTGCTATTCTTCGTTATCCCCATGGAGATCCGGGCGAAGTTTGTTTTGTTGGGCGGCATTATTATTAGCGCAGTGGGTGCCGTCTTTGTGGTGGGTCCCATTGCCCATCTAGCCCATCTCGGAGGCTTCATCGGAGGCTTGGCTGTCGCCTTTGCGCTTCAGCGGAATCTCTGGCTCAGCACGGGTTGAATTCGGCGCGAGTGGATCCGCATTGGAAAATGGGCCCAGCTCAGACTATCGTTAAACGCAATGCTCTCAGATCGGGACTACATGCGGGAAGAGGACCACGGAACGCGTCTCTCTTGGACGGTGATGCTCCTCATTGCCTTGGTGGTTGTCTTCGCCGCGGACGAAATTGCCAAAGCCTACCTGGGCCTGTCGCTGCAGCAGCACGGGGCCCTGTCCAGCAGCGTTTGGCGATCGGGTTGGGTCTGGCAGCTGGTGACCTTCCAATTTTTGCATGGCAGTTTTACTCACCTGTTCTTCAACGGGTTGGGTGTTTGGATGTTCGGACGCCCCATCGAGGCGGCGTTTGGCGGCCGACGAATGCTGGGCCTTTGGATGGCCGGTGGCCTGGTGGGTGGTTTGCTGCAGTTAGTGATTAGCGCGGCCTTTCCGAATCAATTTTCCTCGGATGTGGTGGGCGCATCGGCTGGGCTCATGACCTTCCTGGCGATTTTTTGTCGGCTCGAGCCCGATGCCCGAATCTTGCTGGCCATGATTGTTCCGGTTCCGGCCCGTTTCCTGTTCTACTTCTCGGTCGGTGTCGCTGTGTTCTTCATCGTGGTCCCATCGCGGGATGGAGTGGCTCACGCCGCACACTTGGGCGGTTTGCTCTTCGGCTGGTTCTGGGTCCAGTCCGGATATTATCGAGGCGAGGGTTTGTGGGATCGTCTCACGGAAGCCTGGCATCGTTGGAATCAACAGCTCCAAAAGCGCCGTGCCCCCGCTCGACAGGCCCAGGGGCGGATCATCAAGCCGTCCTTTCGGTCCGACTCGGCTCCAACTCCAGCCAAAGAACTCTCCGACTCCGAGTTCATCGCCCGTGAGGTGGATCCGATTCTCGAAAAAATTGCTCGGGATGGGATCGCTAGCCTGACTGCGGCCGAACGTCAAACGCTCGAGGCAGCTCGTAAGAAAGTGACCCGCCGCTGACAGCTCTTCGGTTGGATCCACCGATGAGCACAGCAGGTTTCGGCAGCCATTGAGGGAGACCCATAAAGGGCTATGTCATCACAGTGGCTGCTCAATGCTCGAGTGCAGTTTCTCAATCCAAGACATTACCCTCGGTAGGGACCGATCTCCGAGCGGTCCGTGTGTGCCGACGCGGCGCTTTCGGAGAAATCGCCCTACCTCGGAAGTGTCCCGGTGAGGTGGAGTTTGTATCGGCAATCCAGGATGTAGTCCGATGAGCCGGTAGGGTTTGTATCGAAAATCCAGGATGTAGCTCGATGAGGCTCCTAGGCCGATTAGGCTCCGAGGTAGGGACCGATCTCCGAGCGGTCCGTGTGTGCCGACGCGGCGCTTTCGGAGAAATCGCCCTACCTCGGAAGTGTCCCGGTGAGGCGGAGTTTGTATCGGCAATCCAGGATGTAATCCGATGAGCCGGTGGGGTTTGTGTCTGCAGTTCAGGATGTAGTCCGATGAGCCGGTAGGGTTTGTATCGGGAATCCGATATGTAGCCCGATGAGCTTCCTAGGCCGATTAGGCTCCGAGGTAGGGACCGATCTCCGAGCGGTCCGGCTCCTCAGAATTTTTACGGCGACGATTATTTTTCTCAGTCCGTTGTCTTAAAAAAAGAATGTTGCCTCAGAACAGGTGTTCCGAGAACCGTCATTTTTCCCCTGTCTTTACGGGGTCGACTTCCTCTCAAACGCTAGCACTGGCTCGAAGCTAACAAATTAATAAATACAAATCAGAGACACTACCCTAGGTACCGGCTAGTCAGCTAAAATCCTTTCGGCCGCTCGCTCGGTAGCCCCGGAAGGCCCCAAAAGCTGGCGAACTTGGATCAATGCTTTTCGGACCTCTGTCAGTGCTCCAGGAGTGGTTAGCAGTCTCAGGGTCGCCTCAGCCAGGGCATCGGAAGTGGCCGCGTCTTGGACGAACTCCGGTAGGACTGCCTTGCCGGCCAAGAGATTCGGCATGGCCAGAAAAGGGACCTGGATGATGCGTTTTCCGATTTGGTAGGTGCTCCACGAGGTTTTGTAGAGGGCGATCGTGGGTACTGCGAACCAGGCACATTCGAGGGTTACGGTCCCGGTTGAGGCGATGGCCACGTCGGCGTCAGCGAGGGCAGTGGCGAGGTTACCTATCTGGATGGACATGCCTTTGGGATGAGGAACCTCCGGAGGCAGAGCCGACCGGGCGGCTTCATGTGGCAAAACCAGCGTGCATCGGGCTCCGGTGTTCTCGATGACCTTCTGGGCCGCGGCTGCCACCACAGGCCAGTGGCGTCGCAGTTCTCCAGAGCGACTTCCCGGGAGTAGAACGAGATGGGGTCGCTGGCCTGTCGATGGGAAGGAGAGCTCCGGCGGTCGACCGTGTCGATCGACCAGTGGGTGACCCACAAAGTCGACCCGCACACCCGGCGCATTTTTGGCATACCATTCTTTTTCGAAGGGAAGGATCGAGAGTAATCGATCTAGGATACGAGGCATGTCCCGGGCCCGTCCGGACCGCGATGCCCAGACTTGCGGCGACACGAATTGCACCCGTCGTGGCCGCCAGTTTTGGAAAGTTTCAGAGCGGTTCGAAGTCATCGCGGTGATCGCTTTGAGGAAGCGCAGGTTGAAGGCCCCGAAGTCGACTCCGATCACCACGTCTGGAGTCCGTTCGCGTGCCGCCTCCAATAATTCTCGGAACGCGCGTCGGAACTGGCCGAGCTGACGCAGGGCATCGGCGGGACCGATGACCGAATGAGCGGTCAGGTCGCAGAGGATCTCCACCCCGGCTGCTGCCATGGCCGGCCCGCCGGCCCCAAAGAACTGGGGCTCTAGTGGCCCAGTTCTTTGGCGCAGGGCGCGAACCAGCTCGGCGGCGAGTTGGTCGCCACTGGGCTCACCAGCGATTAGCAAAATGGACGAGGGCTTCACCGTGGGGCCGCAAGCCTAGAAGGCACCGCGGGATTGTGGAAGAGCTCCCCCAATACCATTTCTGTGCAGAAAGAACTCTCTGTGAACCGAGTTTTGACGACCCCTTCTCTCCGCCGAGAGTTTTGTACACACAGGTCATCTCGGACAGAGGACGTGCACCGAGATCCTTCCTCGAGGTCGACGGGCCGTTCCGCGGAGCAACCCGCCTCGTCTTCCAACCCATCAACATAGAGTTTTCCCGGCTCCAAGGACTCTTCCAGTCTGGCTTTCGTAGGGAGTTTCCCAGAAAATAAGCAAATACCAGAGCCCATGAAGATCCCCCTGCTTCCCGAGGCAATCGCCCTGATCACCGGAACCCTGTTGGTATCCCAGACGATGGCGGCGACCGACTTCACGGCCGAGATCGAGCCGCTGTTAATTCGGCGTTGCTCCGAATGCCATGGCCCAGACAAGCAAAAGGCCAATCTTCGCCTGGATTCTCGGGCGGCGGCCCTTCAGGCAGCCGAATCCGGCAAGGTGGTCCTGGTGGTGGGGAAGCCCGAGGCCAGTGAACTTATTCGGCGCGTCACCGCCACCGATCCCGATGAGGTCATGCCACCCAAGGGACCGCGGTTAACACCGGCTGAAGTCGCCAGCCTCACCCGCTGGATCAGCGAGGGTGCTCTTTGGCCTGATAGCAATACCCAGAAGCATTGGTCCTTCCAGGCGCCGATCCGACCCAATCCTCCAGAAAATCTGCCCAAGACGGCGACCCTCCAAAATCCCATCGACCGGTTCATTGTGGCCCGATTGGCCAAAGAAGGGCTGCAGCAACAGCCTGAAGCCGATCGTGCTAATTTGATTCGTCGTGTGTCCCTCGACCTCACCGGCCTGCCTCCAGCAACGTCCGAGATCAGCGCTTTTCTCGCGGACAGTTCACCTCGCGCGTTTGAGAATCTCGTGGACCGTCTGCTCGCCTCGCCCCACTACGGGGAGCATATGGCGCGGGGCTGGCTCGACTTGGCGCGCTATGCCGATTCCAACGGCTATCAGGTAGATCTGGCTCGTTCCATTTGGCCCTATCGCCAATGGGTGATCGAGGCCTTCAACAAGAACCAGCCGTTTGACCAGTTCACCATCGATCAGTTGGCCGGCGATCTGTTGCCCCAGCCCACCTTGGCCCAGCGCATCGCCACGGGGTTCAACCGCAACACCAAGGTCAACGACGAGGGGGGTGGCGACGCCGAGGAGTACCGCACCAAGGCGGTGAAGGACCGGGTTGCAACCGTGGGCATGGCCTGGTTAGGACTCACCCTGAACTGTGCCGAGTGCCACACGCACAAGTACGATCCGATCACCCACGAGGAGTACTACCGCTTTTACTCGTTCTTCAACAACAGTGCCGACTCGGGCAACTACAGTCTCGGCCCGTCCGTCGAAGTGCCGAAGCCCGATCTGGCTGACACGGACGCGCACCTGTCTCGGCGGTTGCAGGAAACCCGGGATGAGCTTTCTCGCATCGAGAAGGAACTTCAGAAATCCCAGGCCGCCTGGGAGAAGTCGGTGGCTCGGAAGGCGGACCCCTGGCGCACTCTCCAACTGGTCAACCCCCAGTCTACCGGCGGTTCCAGTTACACGAACTTGCCGGACGGATCCCTCCTGGGAACTGGGGTTAACCCCATTTACGACACCATCACCGTCGAGGCCGACACCGACCTGACGGGCATTACGGCCGTCCTGCTCGAAGTCCTGCCCGATCCCAGCCTGCCGAAGAATGGTCCGGGTCGTTGGGGCGCCAGTGGCAATTTCATCCTCGACGAATTCTCCTTCGCCGCCGCTCCCAAGAAGGGTACCGCTCCGGCCAACACCAACCTCTTTTTCAGCAGCGCCACGGCCGATTGGGAACAGCAGTATTACAAGGCCGAGCACGCGATCGATCGTAATCCCAAAACCGGTTGGTCCATTGGTCCTCGCTTTGGACAACGTCACTTTCTTATCGCCCGCTTGCAGGATCCGACCGGATATCGTGGGGGCAGTCGGCTCACTTTCCGCTTCGACCATTACCACGGGAACAGCCATTGCATCGGCCGATTCCGCATTTCGGTGACCACAGAGAAGGATCCCCAACGCCAATGGCCCCTGCCTGAAGACGTACGAGTGGCCGCCTCCCGGTCCTCGCAGGAACGGTCGACCGAGCAGATGGCGCTCCTGGCCGCCAGCCAGCGCTCCGCCTCGGAGAAGGTTCGTACCCTGGAACGCGAACTCTTCGTTCTCGAGCAGAGTCGCCGGCAGCGCGCCGGTCAGAAGTTCACCACGCTGGTGATGCAGGAACGAACCGATCCGCAGCCGCGCGAGACTTACATTCATCTCCGAGGCGATTTCCTGACTAAGGGGAAGGTCGTACAGCCGGGTGTCCCCGCGGTGTTCCCACCCCTGCCTGCGGGACTCCCGGCCAATCGCTTGGCCTTGGCCCGTTGGTTAGTCGATCCGGCCAATCCCCTCACGGCTCGGGTCACGGTGAACCGGTTCTGGGAGCGCTGCTTTGGAACGGGTCTGGTAAAGACCAGCGAGGACTTCGGTCGCCAGGGTGAATTGCCCTCGCATCCCGAACTCCTCGATTGGCTGGCCACCGAGTTCATTGCTAGCGGCTGGGACGTCAAAGCTCTGCAGAAGCTCATCGTGATGTCGGCGACCTACCGACAGAGCGCCGCAACCGATGCCACTCGTCAGGAGAAGGATTTCTACAACCGTTTCCTCTCGCGCGGCCCTCGCTTCCGCATGGATGCCGAGATGATTCGCGATCATGCCCTGGCGGTCAGCGGCCTGCTGCATAACAAGGTAGGCGGCCCGAGCGTTTACCCTGTGCAGGTGGCCAACCTCTGGAAGGAGATTGGATTCCTTCGCCCCGAGATCGGCATGGACGAATGGCCAGTGAGCGACGGCCCCGACTTGTACCGACGCGCCCTCTACACCTTCTGGAGACGCGTTTGTACTTATCCCACCTTGGCCACCTTTGATGCCCCCAGCCGCGAGGTCTGCGTCTCACGAAGGCCTCGAACCAATACGCCGTTGCAGGCACTGGCTGCACTGAACGAGCCAACTCTGCTCGAGGCGGCTCGGTTTTTTGGACAGCGGATCTTGGCTGAGGGCGGTCCGGACGATGCCTCCCGGGTGGACTATGCCTTTACGCGGAGCGTGGGCCGACCTCCGACCGCGGCAGAGCAACGGCGGCTGCTCGCCTTCGTCCAGCAACAGGAGCGGAGTTTCCGGGCCGATCCCAAGGCGGCAGAGGCATTGATTCAGGTGGGGCAGGTGCCAAAATCAGCCGATCTGGAGACCCGGAAATTGGCCGTTTGGATGACCCTGGCCAGTGTCCTCTTCAATCTTGACGAAACACTCACCAAGGGCTGACCCAAGGCGCCTCCAGTAAAGATTAGTGGAGGCGAACCGAAGAGGGGGGGTCGTCGGACTAAGGATGGATCGGTCCAGAGCTTCGTCTGGCCGATCAGCCGCCAATGCAGCTCATGGAGCGTTGCGGTTGAACAAAGTCGGCCTGGCCGATCCGATGTCCGGCTTCCTTGTGTTGAACCCGGTCTCGCAGCAAGGAGGCCAGATCCTCGTCGGAACCGTCCCCCCGCAGTAGCGGCTTGAGGTCGTGTTCATCGAGGCTGAAGAGGCAGGTTCGCAGTTTTCCGTCGGCCGTCAGGCGCAACCGATTGCAGTGACCGCAAAACGGCTCACTCACCGGAGCAATGATGCCCAGCTCGCCCTGAGAGCCTTCTAGACGCCAACGGCGCGCCGTTTCCGAGGGATTGGCCGAGGCATCGACCGGCTGCAAATTAAACTCCCCGCGCAGACGTTCCAGGATCTCTCGACCGGGAACGACCAACCCCTTTTGCCAGGCACGGCTGGAGTCCAGCGGCATGAATTCAATGAAGCGCAGGCTCAGATCTTGCTGGACCGCAAAGCGGACCAAATCGGGGATTTCGTGGTCGTTCATTCCGCGGATCACCACGGCATTGACCTTCACAGGATGAAACCCGAGTTCCCGGGCTAGGCGGATTCCGTCGAGCACACCGTCCAGACCATCTCGCCCCGTCATCTTCTTGAAGTTGTCCCGGTCCAGCGAATCCATGCTGAAGCTGACCCGGTTGAGCCCAGCCTTCCGCAGGGCAGCGGCCTGGGATCCGAAGAGCGCCCCATTGGTGGTCATGGCCAGGTCGCGGACGCCGGGAATCGCTGCGAGCGATCCGACCAATCGGTCGACACCGCGGCGCAATAGTGGCTCACCGCCAGTGACGCGGACCTTCTCGATTCCTAAATCAACGGCGATCCGGACCACCCGCGTGATCTCCTCGAAACTGAGGATCTCCGACTTCGGTTTCCATTCCCGGTGAATAGGGGTGGCCGAAGGGCTCGCCGGGGTTGGGTTCCGCAGGCCGTCGTAGCGGGTGCGGTAGAAATTCGCGGCCTCCTCGGTCTCGGGGAGGCAGTACAGGCAACGGAAATTACAGCGGTCGGTTACGCTGACCCGAAGGTCCCGCATGACTCGTCCGTGGGAGTCCCGCAATTGTCCGTGCATTGAGGCAGCTTGGGCCCGCACGGTGTCCGCCGCAACGCGGAGAATCACCGGTGCAAGAGGGGCCCAAGGGTTGGGGTCTACGGCTTGGGCGCGGTTTCCAATCGGGTGGATCCGTCGGTGCCCACTTCCACCTTCAAGGGGTAGGCATTGGTGGCCGAGCTGGCCGCGGTTTTGGGTCGAACACCTTCCTGGAACAGTTGAGCGCCCTTCTTGTCGAAGCCGTAAAGTCCACGCCGAATGAAGTCGAGTCGGCGGGCGATGTTGAGTTCCTCTTTCAGCTTGCGGACCTGATCGCGGAGAATCGCTAAGTCGTTGAACTTCTTCTCGAGGTCGGTCTTTTCGGCGATGAGCCGTTTCAGTTCTTTCTTAAGAGCCTCACGGTCGCCCTCGCTGGCAGCGAGTTTCCGTTCGGTGATCTTGATTTGGTTCTCGAGGCCTCCGATTTGACCGGTTAATTCGCCCATCTTTTTGGTCAGGTCATCCTTCTCTCCCTCCAGGTCGGAAATCTGTTTGTCCCGGCGCTCGATCTCCGTCTTGGCCGCCGCCGCTGCCTTTGCTGCCTCGGCGGAAGTGCGGGTTAGTTCCCCAGAGGTAGCAACCCACTTGTTGGAGACCGTGTTCAGGTCCTCGATGCGCTGGCTGAGATTGGTTTCGAGGGTGGCATTCACCCGGACTTGCTCAGTGAGTTTGCCCGTCGTGGCCACCAGGTCATTGGACAGGGCCGACTGCTGACCCTCCATTTGGATCCGCGTCTCTTCAGCCTTCTTCGAGTTCAGAAACCATCCGGTGCCGAGGCCCAGGCAGACGAGTACCAGCACCGCGGGAACGAGTTTGGATTTCATTGATCAGATAGGATTGGACGGTCGGGAGAATTCCCGTTCGTTGGATTAATAGACACCGAATCCGCCCGAACATTCAATCTCCGAGCAAGCGCCCGTCTTGCGTTGGCTGGAGCTCACTTTAACCTCAGGCCATGCTGATACCCGACCGAATGGGGGTTATGATCCTGGGAGAGGCCAGCCTGTTTCCACAGGCCATGATGCCCCTGTTCATCTTCGAACCCCGCTATCGGGAGATGCTGGCCGAGTCGCTGGAGACTCATCGGATGTTCTGCCTGGCGATGCAGCGGACCGACGCCAAGCGAGAGTCCCCCTGCCGGATCGCCACCCTCGGACTGGTCCGAGCCTCGGTCCAAACCCCGAACGGAACTTCCAACTTGGTGCTCCAAGGGCTCATTCGGGTCCGCTTGGGTCGGATCGTCCAAACCCGACCCTTCCGCCAGCACCTCATCACTCCCATCAAGGAGAACGTGGAGAGGTCTCCGGAGGTGGTTGCTCTGGTTAACCGTAGTCTAGACTTGATCGATGTGCGCCTGCGTCAGGATCAGCCGGTGCCGCTGGATCTCATTTGGCAATTGGCCTCAGGCGGTCAGGCCCAATCGGAGACCCGGGTAGAAGACTGTATTAGGGAACTGAAGCGCATCAAGAACCCGAGCCGCTTCGCCGACCTTATCGCGGCTCTCCTGCTGCCCAATCCCGCGGCTCGGCAAATGATCTTGGAGACGGTCAATCCAGAAGCCCGCCTTCGTCATCTCGTCTTGTTTTTGGCGGCTGAGATCCACCGGGGTGCCTCGGGTGAGGGACAGTGATGACACCCGTAGGCCATGATCCGATACCGGCCACGCCCTCAACCCATATTTGGAGCAAGTACGGCCATGTGCTCTCCATGGGCATACAGAACACACTGGTCTATCGGACCAACTTCCTGTTTCGGGCTGCCTTTGGATTAGTCCCTTTGGCGGCGACGCTCTTTCTCTGGGAGGCGATTTATGCCGACAAACCGACTGGGACTGCTATCGGAGCTTACACGTTAGCTCAGATGGTGAGCTATTACCTGTTGGTCACCGTGGTGGATGCGATCACCGCCGTGGCCGAAGATGACTGGCAAATCGCCGCCGATATTAAAGACGGAGCCGTCAGCCAATTCCTGCTTAAACCGCTCGATTTCTTGGCTTACCGGCTTTGCCTCTATCTTTCCGGACGGGTCATTTATACCAGTGTGGCTCTGATCCCGGTGGCGTTCTTCCTGTTCTTTCAGCGGGAGTACCTCGTGGGTCCGGCCGAGCTCACGGGCTGGGTTCTGGCGCCGTTGTCGGTGTTGATGGCGGGGCTTCTGCAATTCCTCATCGCCTACACCGTCGCGCTGTTGTCGTTCTGGGTTCTCGATGTCAGTACTTTTATCTTTATCCAGTTCGCCTTCGAGTTCCTGGCCAGTGGCCACCTTTTTCCGTTGGACATCCTTCCGGATGGATTGCACCGACTCTTGCTTTGGTCCCCTTATCCGTACCTTCTCTATTTTCCGGTGGGTGTTTATTTGGGCCGCATTCAGGGTGCGGAGTTGTGGCAGGGTTTTGCGCTGCAGTTGGCTTGGGTGGTGGTGGCCTTCCTGATAGCCCGGTTCGTCTGGTCTCGCGGCTTGCGAAAATACACCGCGGTCGGTGGTTGAGGCGCTGGCTGAACCAATAACCTGCATGCCCTCCTTCTCTCGCTATGCTGGCATTTATGCCGCGTTGATCCGCTACTCGTTGATCCACGAGATGCAGTTCAAGGTGAACTTTCTCCTCTGGATCGTTGTCGAGGCCCTGTGGTTCGGACTTCAACTGGCCTTCATGACCGTTCTTTACGGGCATACCGACCAGATCGCCGGTTGGTCGCGGTGGGAGGTCGTCCTGCTGGTCGGCTGTAATCAGTTTATTCAGCAGCTGTTCCACACCCTCTTTGTCACCAATTTATCCAACCTCTCCGAATTGATCCGCAAGGGGACCCTCGACTTGTTACTTCTGCAGCCGGTTAACACGCGCTTCCTCATCTCGGTGAAAAAGTTCGAGATCGGCAACATCGTCAATGCCCTGATGGGTCTGGTGGTCATCGTCTATTCGCTGGCCCAGCTCGGACGGGTACCAACGCCGGCTCAGTGGTTGGGATTCGCGGTGGTGTGTCTGGCCGGACTCAGCGTGCATTACTCGCTCATGTTCCTCTTGGCCTGCATCTCTTTCTGGACAGTCCGGGCTCAGGGCATCGTTTGGGGGTACTACAACCTTTTCAACATTGCTCGCCTGCCAGCGGAGGCATTTCCGCGGGGAGCTTACCGGGCCGTTTTCACCTGGGTCTTGCCCATGCTGTTGGTGTCCAACGTCCCGGCCAAGCTGTTAGCCCAGCGTCTGGCTTCGCCGTGGGAATGGCTCGCCTTACTGGGCATGGCCGTGGCCTGTTTTGTGGTCAGTGAATTTTTTTGGCGTTTCTCCCTGCGCCATTACACCAGTGCCAGCGCCTAGCATTTAGCCGACTGAGGATCCCTGGACTGCGGTTGCCACTTTGGCAAAGCGGTAATGGCTGACGTGCCATTGGTTCCCGTCTTGGAAATTCCACAGCTCGGCGCAGGCCATGAAGAAGACCCTCCAATAAACCCACCAACGGGTCTCCTGGTCTGCGCCATACGTCGCGGCGAGGATGCCTCGGACCTCCGTCTCGTGGGCATCCATATTCTCCAGCCACTGGTTGGCCGTCCGGCCGTAATGCCGACCGTTCACCACCCAATGCTCCTCGAGCCGCAGGTCTTCGTTGAAGTAGAGCAGTAAATCGTCACTGGGCATGATGCCCCCGGTGAAAAAGTAACGGGCCATCCAGTCGCTGGGGCCTCGGGGGATGAAGTGGTACGCGTATTCCCGGTGGGTGAAGATGTGGACAAACAGACGTCCATCGGGTCGGAGCCATCGGGCGATATTGGCCAAGAGCCGCCGGTAATTCTTCATGTGCTCGAACATTTCCACGGAGACGACCCGGTCAAACTGCCCATCGCCGCCGGGGGGCTCAAAGTGGTTCATGTCACAGGTGATGATCTTCAGGTTTCCAAGGCCTCTTCGGAGCGCCTCTCCTTCGATGTGTTCACGCTGCGTGCGGGAGTTGGACACGCCGGTAATCCGGGCGTTCGGATAATGAGCGGCCATCCAGAGCGAGAGGGATCCCCAGCCGCAACCCAACTCCAGAATGGTCTGCCCATCGGCCAAGCCTGCGCGCTCGCAAGTGAGGGCGAGCATAATGTCTTCGGCCTCGGCCAGGCTTTCTTGGAAGGTGTGGTAGTAGCAGCTCGAGTATTTAAAGCGTGGACCGAGGCACAGTTGGTAGAAGCGCGTGGGAACCTCGTAATGCTGCTCGTTGGCTGCCGCGGTCTCAATGGCGATGGGCGACTCGGACAGTTCCCGGATCAACCGCATCCGGTGAGCCCGCTGGGCCTCGACATCCCCGTGGGTGTCCTCTTCGGCCAATCGCTCCCGCAACAGTCGACGGATACCGAAGCGGATCAAAGGATCGGGAAGAACATTGGCCTCGAGCAAACGGTCCAGAAAATTGGGTCCCGAATCCTTTGGAGAGGGAGAAGCGTGGGCAGGCATGGGGTGCGAACTCATGACGGGCCTCATCCATCGCCCATATCTTCTCCGGGTCAATTCCTCTTGTCGGTCCGGTTGCGTCGCTGGAAAGGGATGGCAAGATTGAATCCATTCGTTCAAAGCGTTACTTCTGCATCATGTCTTCGCATTGCCTTGCCCTTGCTCTGGCCCTTTTGGGAGCGGTTAGCCTCCATGCGGCCCCTCAGGTTTCCCTCACTCGGGTCGCTGGCGGCCTGACATCGCCGTTGTCCTACGTGTCCCTGCCGGATGGACGGGCGTTGATTGTTGATCAGCCCGGTTTCATACGACTCCTCGAAAAGCCGGGCCAATTGCGCGAAAGCCCGGTCCTCTCCCTCACGCCTCGGCTCAGCCCCCTCAACCATGGGGCCTTCGATGAACGGGGTGTGCTGAGCTTGGTCTTGCATCCCCAGTTTCAAAAGAACCGTCGGGTACTGATCTCCTATATCGCCCCCCGTCGGTCGTCCGCCCCGGCCGACTGGGATTGCACGCTGCGGATCTCGGAATTCACCGCATCCCCTGGAGAGCCCATCACCATTGATCCGGCAACGGAGATCATTCGCCTCGAGATCGACAAGCCTTACAGCAATCACAATGGAGGCCGGATGGCATTCGGACCCGATGGCTTCCTCTACATCGGCGTGGGTGATGGAGGAAATGGCAATGATGAGGGCAAGCGGCCCGACATGGGCAACGGACAGAACTTGGACACGCTCTTGGGCAAGATCCTGCGTATCGACATCAACACTCCCGAGGGACACCGCATCCCCAAGGGCAATCCTTTTGCCGACGGCAAGAAAGCCCGCCCGGAGATTTGGGCTTACGGTATTCGCAATCCCTGGGGCCTTTCCTTTGACCGTGGAGGTGATCACGCCCTCTACTCGGCTGATGTCGGCCAAACCCTGTGGGAAGAGGTCAACGTCATCCAAAAAGGAGGCAATCACGGATGGCGCTTGCGTGAGGGATTCATCGGCTTCAATCCGAAGGCCGCCGACAAACCCCTGCCTGAAGCTCCGCAGACGGGTCTCCATGGCGAGTCGTTTGTCCAACCCGTGGCCGTTTACAAAAACCGTAACGGGTTCAAGAAAGACCCTGAGGCCTATGGTATCAGCGTCACCGGCGGGTTTGTTTATCGGGGTAAAGCGCTGCCGGAATTGACCGGAGACTATGTGTTTGGTGATTGGGGTCGAATCTGGGGGGTTCCCAGCGGAACCTTGCTCGTGGCCCATCGCCCCAAGTCCGGGCCGGGTCCATGGACTGTGGAACCTCTGCAACTGGGCACCCCTGCCAAGGTGGCTTCCTACATCATTGGTTTCGGTGAAGACAACGAAGGCGAGCTCTACGTGTTGACCAACGGAAACATCGGTCTCACTCCGGGCAAGGGCGAGGTGTGGAAGCTCGTCCGCAGTGCTCCTTGATCTAACCTTGGGCGGTCTTCGCCGACACGGTTCAAGAATAGGCCGACAACTTATGGCTATCCGGGCGGCCAATCACCCGCCCGGCATCGCTCGAGTAGGGGCTGAGCGCAGGGCCAATACGACCGCAGCCAAGATTAACGCGCCTCCGGTGGCCCGCGCTAAGAGGACTCGGGGTCCGGAGTCCCGACGTTCCGCGTTTCCGAACCAGGAGCCGGCCCACCAAACCAAAACTAGGCTCCACAGACCCCGGGTTCCATAGACGACGTTGACTCCCGCAGCATCCCGCCAGGTGGCGATGGTGCCGGTAATGATCAGAGCCTGAATGGCGGACAAGGCCGTCGCCAGGCCGATCCAGCGCCAAGCCTTAGGAGAAGCCGTCAGGGAACGGATGGCTTGCTGGAAAATGGGCAGAGGCCTGGTTTCCGGACGGGTTAGAAATCCCAATAACGGGAGCACCAGAATGGATTCGAGAGCTAAGGCCCCGAACAGCAGGGACAGGAAGTTGAGCACCCCGAATTCCGCAGCCCAGATTTGGATGAGGACATCGGTTACCGCGAAGGCTCCCGCACATCCCAAGGCAAGCAGGGTGGTCGATCCGGCTCGGCGACCGGGTTTCAAATCGGTGAGTCCGGTAATTAATACACCGGCGCTTGTCAGGGCTGCCGCCGTCAATTGACTCACCGACAGTGGCCACCCGAATGCAAAACGAGCAATCAGTGCAACAAATACCACCTTTACCCCAAGTAGGGGGGTGGCGACGGAAACATCACCCATCCGCAGGGCTGCCACGTTGAATAAGTGTCCTACTATAAAGGTGGCCGCAGTCAGAAAGGGCAGGTGCAGGCGATCCCAGGGGATAGGGTTAGGATCCCAGGCCATGAGCGGCAGGAATAGCACACCGAGAATAACATTGTTGACTACAACTGCATGGGACAGTGATGCCCCCTCCGCGAAGGCCCGCTTAAAGACCAACGAACCAGCGGCGAAGGCGATGGCGGCAATCAGCGGGAGAATCAGTTGCATCGGGCGCACTCAAGCTCCGTTACTCTAGGAAAACTCTCAATCCCAACCCTTTCCGAGCTTGGGACTTCAAATCCTTTCGAGAAGTTTGTAGTGTCAACTGCTGTCGGTGAACGATTCCATCTCCAATAATTTGCAAGTCGAGCACGGCGTCCGCGCTGCGCAAGGCTGGTTTGAACTCGGTTTGGCGGCCGAGGCCGAGGCGGAGATTTCTCGCCTTCCTGCCCCGGCCCAGCGCCTGCCTGAGGTGCTCAAGCTGCGTTTTCACGCGGCCCGAGCCTGCAAGCGCCATGATGACGCTCTGGAAGTCGCCCAGGCCCTTATGGAGGTCGCCCACGATGAGTTGTGGGGGTGGCTCTACCGTTCCCAGGCGTTGCACTGGCTGGGACGCACCGTCGAAGCCTACGACCTGCTTCAGCCAATTCAGCGTCGATGGCCTCGGGCCTTTGAGATTCCTTACGATTTGGCCTGCTATTGCTCTCAATCGGAGCGGATCGATCTCTCAGCTGAGTGGTTCGGCAAAGCTCTAAAGCTCACCAAGCACCCGGCCGCTGTCAAATCGATGGCCTTGGCCGATCCCGATCTTAAACCCCTTTGGCCTGAGATTGAAGCCGGTCGCTGGAGCTGAGGCCCTGGCATTCCGTTTGATCTGGATTCCATTTCGCAAATTCCCATGACCCGATTGGTATTGTTCGACATTGACGGCACCCTCATCCGGACCGGAGGGGCTGGCGTTCATGCCTTCGGACGGACGGCCGAATTGCTTTACGGCGTGGCCGGTGTGGCCGAGCGAACCCACTTCCATGGGCGCACCGATACGGCGTTGGTCCGAGAGTTCTTCCTGAGCAATGGCCTACAAGGTCGATCCTGGGACATTCGACATTTCCTCGATGCCTATGTCTTTTTGCTCGACCAGCGCCTTCAAGAAAATCGAGGTGAAATTTGCCCAGGGGTTCCGCAATTCCTCCAGGCGTTAAAACAGCTCTCTGAACCTCCCGCCATGGGCCTCCTGACCGGCAATATTCGCCTCGGCGCCAAGATTAAGCTCGGGGCCCATTCACTTTGGGGAGACTGGATGTGCGGTGCCTTTGCTGACGATCACGACGACCGTAACCAATTGGCTCGTATTGCCCGCGACAGGGCTTCGCGTCAGCTCGGACACCGTCTCGAAGGTCCTGAGATATTGGTGATTGGTGACACACATCGAGACGTCGAATGCGCCCAAGCTATCGGAGCCCAGAGCCTCGGGGTTTGCACCGGCGGAGGCTCTCCGGACGAACTCCGAAAGGCCGGGGCCACTTGGGTGGTCACCGATCTCAGGGAATTTTCTATGCACAGTCTTCAAGAGTGACTGAACTGATTCAGAGCCCCAGCCCAGTGGTGGATCTACTGAAGTTACGTCAACAGGTGTGAACAAGTTTCGCCCAACTACCGACTTTTGTGTTTGACCCTTCCGCCGGCTTTCTTTAGCTACAACCTTACATCCGTGATCGCTTTCAGCTAGGCAGGCCTCGCTAGAGCTTTTTTTGGCCCTTCGAGGACCGAAATTTTCACGTGAATCGCGCTCACAGCAAAATGCTAAAAGCCAAAACATTTCTGGGGATCGACTTCGGGGCTGGCACCCTGAAGATCGCCGAGTTCGAACCTGCCGACGGCGGCGGTTTGAAGCTCGTCCGCTTTGGCGTTCGCGCCCTTGGGCTCCCGGGCTCCCAAGATGCTGCCCGCGAGGGTGTGCTCAAGCGCGCCTTGGGTGAGCTTCTCGCCGAGGGTGGTTTTGTTTCCCGACAAGCCAACATCTCGGCCCCGGGTTATCAGGTCTTCTCCAAGTTTGTCAAACTGCCCCCGGTTGACGCTTCGAAGATCTCCCAGATCATCCAATACGAGGCCCAGCAGAACGTTCCGTTCCCGCTGACCGAGAGTGCTTGGGACCATCAGATTCTGGGTACCGCTGCCGACGGGGCGCGAGAGGTGCTTTTGGTGGCCATCAAGGCTGAGGTGGTTGAAAAGCTCTTTGCGGTGGGTGAATCGGTCGGTCTGAAAATGGAAGTGGTGGATGCGTCGATGGCCGCGTTGGCCAACGCATTCCGTTACAACTACGGAGATGTTGAGGGCTGCAGCCTTTTGATTGATATCGGAGCCAAGACGAGCAACGTCCTCCTCTTCGAGAAAAATAAGTTTTACGTTCGCACCGTCCCAGTGGGTGCTAACACCATCACTCAAGAGTATTCAGCCGAATCCAAGTCCCCTTTCGCAGAGGCCGAGAAGTTCAAGATTTCCCAGGGTTTTGTTAGTTTAGGCGGTGCTTACGAGGAACCGGATGATGCGAAGGTGGCCGCCGTTTCAAAGGTTGCACGGAACGTCCTGACTCGCCTGCATATGCAGGTTAATCAGACAGTGCAATTCTACCGTACCCAGCAAGCTGGATCAGCCCCTCAGCGGGTTTATCTGTGCGGTGGTGGCTCGGTAATGGCCTACTCTGCTGAGTTTTTTCAGGAAAAGCTCAACCTGCCTGTCGAGTATTTCAGCCCGTTTCGCAACATTCAGATAGACCCGTCGGTGAACGTTGAGGATCTAGAGAAATCCGCGTCTCTCTTCGGCGAAGTGGTGGGTCTGGGCTTACGCAATATCGCCGATTGCCCGGTCGAACTGAACCTCCTACCGAAGAGCTCCAAGGCACGGCAGGATTTCAATTCGAAGAAGCCCTTTCTTGTGGCAGCAGCCTTTGTTGCCGCCGCCGGTGTCTGGGCTGCGGGACTCTTCTACACCAAGGTGGCCGCAGTTCACCGAGAGGGATTAGCCACCATTTCCGAAAAAGTCGAACCTCTGGCTCGCATCGAAACTTCGCTGAAGAGCGAAGAAGTGAAGCTCTCCGAAGTTCACAAGCAGACCGACCAACTCGGCGCTTGGCTCTCGGAACGCGCCTATTGGCCCGATATTCTCACGGAGGTTCGCAGCATCCTCAAGGCGACTGAGGCCGAAACATCTCAGAAGCTGGGTGTGCCGGTCGGTATTTGGGTGGACACGTTCTACTCGACCGAACCTCCCAAGCCCGAAGTGGCTGCCGCTGAGGAGGAAGGGCCGAAGCCCATGCAAATGAGCCGAGAGCTCATGGTTCGTTACGGACTCCTGCCAAAAACAGCGGCGGCCGCTGGCGAAGGTGGTGAAGCCGGCGGAGCGGCCGAAGGCGGAGCGACGGGCGGTGGGGCTGCCAAGCCTAAGTCATCCGCGTCAACCAATGAGGTTGCCGTGTTAAATTTAAGCATCCGGGCAGTCAATCTCCAGAAAGTGAAGCAAGAAGCCAATGGACAGATCGCCTACGATCTTGAGAAAATTGCCAAGGCTAGTCCGCTATTCGATGCGTCGGAGACCCAGCTCTCCGGCAATCTTGAGCAGGTCGATGACACCACTGCGACCTTCACCTTCCCCCTAAAGCTCAAGCTCAAGCGTCCCATCAAGCTCTGATATGTCTTGGATCAAGCGCAACCTAGCATTCGTCATCAGCTTGGCTGTGGCGGCGGCCCTGCTCATCGGCGGGGCGGTCTACCTATTCTCCGCTCAATCAGAGGCTGAAGCTGCCACTGGAGAACTTGAGGCCAAGAAAAACGAATACGATACCCTAGTCAAACGGGAGCCCTACCCGAATGCCAAGAACATCGATTTAGCCAAAGCCGAGCAAGCTCGCTTCAACACCCTGAAAACCCAGGCTCTGGCGACGTTTTCTCAGTATCCTTCAGTAGGGGTTTTGGATGACGCTTCCTTCAAGGCACTGCTAACTCGAACCATTGGTGATTTGGAACGCTCCGCCGAGCGAAAGGGCGTCAAGTTGCCAACAGGAGCCGATTCCTCATCGGGTTCCGCTTCCAAGTACAACTTCACGTTCAACTCCCAGCGCCGAGAATTACGACTGCCACCCAACACTCTCCAACCGTTGGTATTGGCCCTGACAGACATTCATGAGTTCACCGAACTGCTCTTCGCTTCCAAGATCCACACATTGCTGCACATTAAGCGGTCGCCGATCGGCACCAACGAGGTAGCGGGTTCTGGCGACATCCTTTTAAAGAAGGTCAGCACCAACACGGTGATCGGTGCGGGTATCTATCCCTATGAGGTGCAATTCCAGTGCTTCAGTTCTGAATTGGGCGATGTGCTGACCCGGTTTGTGGGAGCCTCCAACGCCTACGTTCTCAAGACCCTCAATGTCGACCGCCCTTCTTCCGATGGTTCTGATTCTGCCGAAGCCGCTCCGGTGAATCCCGCCGCCGGCATGATGGCCATGATGAGCCGCTACGGACTGCGGCCGGGAATGGGGACCATGCCTCCAAGCCAAGTCAACCCTTCCGCCCCAGCGCCCTCGGGCAAGGTGGGTGATATCGTTCTCGAGCAGAAACCCATCAAGGTCACCCTAGGCTTTGAGGTGGTGCGTCTCGCGTCTCCCCCGACAGCAACTCAGGCTCCGAAGGCGACCCGCCGTTAGGCCGCAATTCCGGGAACCTATGGAATTCATCAAGAAACATTACGAGAAGCTAGTTCTGGGAGTCGTCCTTCTGGCCGTCGCAGGTCTGGCTATTTCCCTCGTCTTCTCCGTCTCTCAGGTCCGATCGTATCTGGAGACCGCCCTGCAGCAGCTCGCAGGAGCCAAGCAGAAACCTCTGGTTCCTGAAAACCTCGAGACCAATGTAACGCAAACGGCGCTCACACGGGTGTCCCAGCGCACTCCGACGGTTTTGGCGGCTCAGGATCACTACACCTTCAACCCTATCACCTGGACTCGTGCGACTAGTGGACGTTTGGAGCCCTCCAAGCCGCGTCCCAACACCGGTGCTTCCGGTTTGGCCTACGTAGCCGCCCACGATTTGGTTTTGGAAATTGCTTTTGAACAAGTTGCCGGCACGCCTGAAGCGCCGCGTTATCAGTTCTCAGCGCGTCGCGATTATGAAAAAACGGTCAATAATCGCCGAGCTATGGTGGAGTCGGTGGCCGTAGGATCAGAAAATAAAGATCAACTCTTCCGACTCCTCGAGGCCCAGGGTCCAAAAGAGTCTCCCACCAATTTCGTCTGCGAACTCATGGCCACCCGGGAGTCCTTTAGCTTGGCCAAAGGAAAGAATTTTCGCCGCACTCAGGGATACTCCGCCGACCTCCGATACGAGGCCGATCGGCGTGATTTCCCTCAGAAGCGTGTCGGTGAAACCATCAATCTCTCCGGCGCGGTCTACAAGATTGTTGCCATCGAGAAAGACGAACTAGTAGTGTCCGCGCCCAATTCCGTGCGTACCACCGTGGCGAGGTAATTCCCCTAATCGACTCGTTGCATGTCCATTTTAGTCCAAACCGTGAAGAACCCCATGACGAAAGTCTCGAAGATCCTGAGTCTCGTCGCACTCATTGCCGCGTTCGATTCCGTCTCTACCCGCGCCGTGGCGCAGGAAGCCGGTGAGATCGCCGTACGGCGCGAAGAAAAAGCCATTGTCTTGCGCAAAACGCTGGAGGCTGCCGCTACTGCTGCCAAGCAGGGCGATCAGACATCGGCGGCCAAAGCCTACGAGGATGCTTGGAATTTGACCGAGGAATTGGGTTCTAACGTCGAAAAGGAGCGCGGCATAACCATCGAAGGTTTCACTTCCAGCCGTCTAGCTTTGGCCTATGCAGCGGCCAAGGCCGGCGATTACAAAGAGGCTGACCTTCAGATCAAGCGGTTGCTGAAGGTAGACCCCAACCATGTCAAGGCCAAGAACTTCAAGCGAGAGAACGACCAACGCTTGACCAACCTGGTCGGCCGGGTTCCCTCCGAAGAGGCGCTCAGCTACATCGGTCAAGACAAGACCAACAAGTTGGCGGCCGCTATCGCTGTCCAAGACGGCAAGTTGGCCTTCGAGATGGGTAGCTTTGATCGCGCCGAGACCAAGCTTCAGGAAGCAATCAAGCTAGATCCGGACAACGGAGCGGCTTACCAGTACCTGAACATTATCCGCGAGTCGAAGTACACCCGGGCTCATCGTGAGAAGCTCCTGACCGACAAAGACAAGCTCTTGGAAGTGGAGCAATATTGGGAACAGCCGAAGTCGAAGCTGCCCATCTCCAATCCATTTGCCCGAACCAATCGGGTTCACACCGGATCGGGCCGTCAAGCCATCTACCATAAGCTCGACACCATCCGGATTAATGAAATCAAATTTGATGGTCTGCCGTTGGGTGAGGTCGTCAAATACCTGGATGAGCAGACCCGTCTCCGAGATCCAGAGAAAAAAGGCATCGCCTTTGTGGTCAACTCACAAGCAGACCAGCCCTTGTCATCCCCTGGTTTCGGTGGAATCGATCCCGCGACCGGAGCTCCCCAACAGTCTCAGCAGGCTGCTGAACCCTTGGACCTGAACAACGTACCGGTACGAATCAATCCGGCCTTGCGTGATCTGCGGTTAGCGGATGTCTTGGAGATCATTGTCAAAGTATCTGAGAAGCCTTTGAAGTACTCCGTGGAAGAATGGGGCATTATGTTCCGTCAGCGTCTTCCTGAAGCAACCCAACTGCATTCCCGTTGGTGGCGCGTCAATCCCAATACCTTCATGGAAGGTTTGGAGAGCGTTACTAGCATCACTCCTGCGGTCGCCTCTCAAAGTGGTGGTGGTCAGGGCGGTGGCGGCGGCGGTGGTGGTGGCGGTGGCCAACAAGGTGGTGGTGGTGGCGTCTTCACGATCCCGCGCGTCGAAGTCAGTGGCGGCGGCGGTGGTGGCGGTGGTATGGGCGGTGGTGGCGGTGGCGGCGGTGGTGGTGGTCAGGGCGGCGGTATGGGTGGTTCTGGAATCACCGGAGTTACCCGCACGAACCTCACGGCCAACATTCAAGTGGTTGTCCGCCAGTTCTTCATGGCCTGCGGTTTGAATTTCCCGATGACAATGATGCCCGGTGGTGCCGGTGGCGCCGGTGGTATGGGCGGCGGCGGCATGGGTGGCGGCATGGGTATGGGCGGCATGGGCATGGGCGGCATGGGCGGTGGCATGGGCATGGGCGGCATGGGCGGCATGGGCGGCGGCACCGGCGGTGTCTATCCGGCCGGCGTAGCACCGTGGGAGCAGGATCAAAAAGCCCTGTTCTTCAACGATCGCGTTGGCATCCTATTTGTCCGAGCAACTCTCTCGGACCTCGATATCATCGAAAAGGCCATCCAAATCCTCAACGTCGCGCCTCCTCAAGTGGAGATCGAAGCCCGGTTTGCAGAAATTAACCAAACCGACAGCAAGGCTATCGGATTTGATTGGCTCTTAGGCAACGCCCTGATGGGAGGCGGTCGTCTCGGTCTCTCTGGCGGCAGCTCACCGAGCTACACGGGTCAACCCTCCTCAGCCAATCCGGGCTCTGAAAATCTTCCCGGCGGTGTATTCCCCGGAACCAGCGTCGCGGGTTTAGCTGCTCCCGGAGCCAACGATCAGTTGGTCACATCCGGCCTGCGCAATACCACCGCCGAAAGCGGCAAGATTCCTGAAGTCTTCAGTTTGACCGGAATTCTCACCGATCCTCAATTCAAGGTCGTCATCCGCGCCCTCGAACAGCGCGACGGCGTAGACCTGCTCTCAGCGCCGAAAGTCACCACGTTGAGCGGCCGTCAGGCCCACGTCGAGGTGTCCGATGTTCGAACGATCGCCACCGGGTTGAACAACCAGGGCGGCGGCGGCGGCGGTGGACAAGGTGGCGGCGGTGGTGGCGGAGTCGGCGGTGGCGGCGTTGGCAACAACGTCAATCAGGCGGCCATCAATTTGATCATCCCTGGAACTGTCTCCCAGCCGTTCGGCCCGGTTCTCGACGTGGTTCCCTATGTGTCGTCCGATGACGAGACCATTCAGATGACCATCCTCCCGACCATTACAGAGTTCGTCGGTTATGATGATCCGGGTCCCTTTGTGCCGCAGATTCTCGGCCTGACTTCCGGAAGCTCTCCGATTAGTCGTACGTCCGTTCTTCCGTTGCCACGCCTTCGGGTGCGCATGCTCACCACCAGCGCCATCGTCTGGGACGGCCAGACCGTTGCCTTGGGCGGCCTCATTGCCGAAGACAACGTCAAATCTCGTGACAAGGTCCCGGTTCTGGGTGACATCCCCGTCCTGGGCCGTTTGTTCCGTAGCGAGAATTCACGGACGGTGAAAAAGAACCTCATGATCTTTGTCACAGCAACCATCTTGGATGCCGGCGGCAAGCGTGTGCATGATCCTGAGAATGCACCGTTTGATCCCACCACGACACCGCCTAAATCGACAAGCAACCAGACGGCATTTTAAGCCAGCTGCAAAGTTATAGCCGGTGGAATGATTGAACTGCCTAGAGGTCTCACCAGTCTTCTGGCAAACCATCCATGAACCAAATTCGAAACTGCCGATCATCGTGGACGCTGATGGGGCTTGCAGCACTCATCGGTCTGTCCGGATCGAGCCTGGGGCAAGGGGTCCTCTCCAGAGCGCCGCGACTGACAATTCAGGAAGTAGCTCCGGCTACCGTCGAATTGCTCGGATCCGAGGTGCGAATCCTTCCCAACGGCACCTCGCCCCTGGGTCTGGTGGGCGATCAAGTCAATGCCTCCGTGGCCGCCAACGGATCGGTTGCGTTTGTGGCTTGGCAAGACAACGCCATCGACGGTGATGGGCTCGGCATCGGATCGCGTGTCTACAACTTGCAGACCGGGTCGGCCAGTCCTCAGATCCTTCGGGTCAATCAACAGGCTCTGTTCGACCAGGAGAACCCCGTTGTTTTGGCCTTAGCCGATGGTTCGGCGGTTGTGGCGTGGCAATCAGGCAAGCCCGGAAAGCAATCCATCCATGCGCGTCGCTTGTCCCGCACCGGTGTGCCTCAAGGTGACGAATGGGTAGTAGCTCTCTCTGACTCAATTGGTAGCCATGGATCGCCGACGATGACGGAAATCCCGGGCGGTGGCTTTGCCATGGCCTGGCAATCGAGCGGCGCCGATGGGCTATCGTCTAAGATCCACTTGCAACGCTTCAAGACCTCCGGATCGCCCGCCAGTGAACGCCGGGTCCTCGGAACTTCGGCCGCTGTGGATAGATCACCGACTCTCTCGGCTCTACCCAATGGCGACCTTGCTGTTGCATGGGTTGCTGAACAGGCGTCTGCCGATGTGCTCAATCTCGGTGGCCAAGCCACCCGTCGTGAGGCCAACTCCGATATATTCGTTCAAATCATTCAGGCGGATGGCAAATCAACATCACCAACTTGGGTCAACGGAGCCGCATCGCCCTGCGACCGACCTTCCATGGTGACTTTACCCACTGGAAAGCTGCTCATCGGATGGTCCGAGTTTGATCTGGAGTTCAAATCCGCATGGGATATCCGGTCAGCGACGGTGGCCAACACGGGCGTCGTTGTCGGGTCCCCCATCACCCTCAACGATTATCGATCCTACGATCAGACCGGGGTTCGACTTTCGTCCGGGCCTGAAGGAGCATTGGCTGTATGGTCCACACGTGGGGCCGACGGTTCCGGTTTGGGTGTTGCCGCTAAGGCCATCACAGCCAACGGACTGGTTGCTGGAGAAGAAATGATCCTCAACCAAACCCGCAAGAACGATCAATTTGCTCCGACCGTGGTCGCTACCGTCTCAGGATATCGGGCCATTTGGAGCGATTTTTCGGGTATTAGCACCGGCGTTGACTTGTCGGCCCGCGATCTCAAAAAAGTGTCCGTGACTCCGCGCCAGAAGCTTCGCCTCTCGTGGGAAACGGTGGTCGGGGCCAAGTACCGCTTGGAATCCTCCACAGATCTCATCCACTGGAATGAGGTTCAGGCCACTCAGACGGCCACCTCAACCACCCAGTCAGCGTCCATCGATGGAGGCGCTGCTGCTCAGTCCTACTTCCGCGTCCAATCCGATCGCTGACCCATGCGCACGACCTATATCATCGTCCAAATCGTTGCCCTGTTGCTGCTCGGAACGGAGCCAGGCCAAGCATTTACTCTGCTCGGGCCCTTCTCGGGATGGCAAACTCCGGAGTTGGGTTATGAGATCGCAGATGGTGGCGCGGAATATGGTGGTCCGCGCCTCCGCGGTGACGAATACCGTCTCAGTACGCCGGTGGTCACCTACGGCATTGATGGATCTTTCTTGGAATTCTTCGGTGCCGAAGGAGCACTGGCCTTGGACGCAGCGTTTGATTCATTCAACAGCCTCACCAATGTTTCAGCGTTCAGCCAAAGCCTCGACGAATTCCCCCTCAAGTCCGATGGCATCAACCCAACCGCCCGTGCTCTGGGTATAGTGGATCTCAAGACCCAAATGATGTCCCAGATTCTTGCGACGCTCGGACTGACGTCCCCGGAGCGTTGGTGCTGGTCTCTCCGCGCTCGTTATGCGCCAGCTCCCCCCCCGTCCTATTCGGTGGTCAATTTTAACTACGATCCCGTTTCAGGACGTCCTTCCCGCTACGTCAACGGAACCCTTTATTCTTACGTCATCCGCGAGATCTTCAATGGCGACGGAACTGTGTGGTTTTATGATGCGCGAGAAGTCCCGGTGGATTCCGCAAATCCGACCGTGACGCTTGCATCTACTATCAGCGGTAATCCCTTTACGACGAGTGATGACCGTGTGAGCCGGGCAACGAGTCTGGTGGGACGCTACTTCACCGGATTAACGCGGGATGACGCCGGCGGCCTTCGCTATTTGTACCATCCCGCCAATCGAAATTACGAAGGTGCCCCGGCGGGATCTTTCCGCGGGAGTGCAATATCCGGTGGGGGTGGAGCCTCAGCCAGCTTGGAGTCACCGTGGACTATTGCCGGGTCAACCGGGCAAGTAGGAACCACAGCGGTTGGAACCACAACCACCACCAACACACTACAATTGGTGGATCTGGCGGTCCGAGCCGGTGTGGATCGGGTTCGCTTCGTCAAAGTGAACACAGATCCCGTGCTCCGACAGAACGCCCGCCAGGCCGCCGTCACCTATCCGGAAGTCGTCAGTTCCAATGGTGTTGTCATTCGTCAGGTGGTGAGCCGAATTCTCACTCGGCCCGACATTTTAATCAGCGCTCGTGATTTGGGCGTCGCCGGCCTATATGTGCCCGTTATCGGAGCCTTGGAGCAACCGACCTTCGTCAACACAGGGGCCACGTTGGATCCCGATGCGGAGGGCCCAGGAAATATTGAACCTCAATCGGGCTTCACCTTCAGTAAGGTGGGCGTCTACTCCTTGAACTTCGGTAACACGGACGAACAGGACGGGCTACCCGGAAGCCTCTGGGGTTCTTTCGACGGAAGCACGAATCCCCCAGTGATTTATCCTATTGGCAGTAAACTGGCTGACCTCGAGGCTGCCGCTCTTTACCTGAAGGGCAACTGAACCGTCCGATGAATACCTTCAACCTCTTCAAAAGCCTTACCACCATGGTGAGATCCCTCTGTGTCGCCTTCACTTGCGCTTTGGTTGCGTCGGCCGGCGACTTTTATAACGGTGGCAATTATTCCGTCGATCGACCCATCGACGCCATCTCCTTCGTTAATACCGGCACTTTCAATGCCAACACGTTCGATATATTCGCCACGCGGAACACGTTAACCTATACGAACCTCGGGACCATCGAAGCCACGTACGGCATGGATTTCCTGACGGTGGATTCCAAAGGTATTCGCCAACCCAGCGCCACCATTCTCAATGGAGATCGAGCAGTCATCGAGGGTCTTGGGACCGCCTCACTCCTCTTTGGCTATCCTGAGGGCCATAATTACACCTTCGGTGATGGGGGTTATTTGTCTCTTAACGCGACGAACATTATTAATCGTGGTCGCATCTCTGTTTCGTTTTGGGGTGACCTTTCTGCCGCCGGTCAACAGGTAGATCTCACCCGCTCCACGCTGACTACCTTGAACCGGGAGATGCCCGAGAACAGTCGGTTTTCGTTCCTCGACAACAATATCAACGTCGCCTACACCCCCGGTGGAGTCCAAAACCTTTACTGGGGTTATTGGAATACGGCAATAGATTTCGGGTCGTTTGCCACCCCTAGGGCAGTGAGGACCACCTACCCCACCGCGACGAATTCAATCGTGGTTACCAATATTTTAGCGGACATAGATATTAGTTATCTGGCTTCGATAGACCGGGTGCCTGGTGACCCCACCGCCAATCCTGCAAATTGGACGGGTGACAGCATCACAACGGCGGGTTTCCCCTCAGTACCTGCATTGGCTTACGTCCAGACCAATCAACTGACTCCGACCAACAATCGGATCAACGCCGTCTTCATTATTAATCGGAATCCGAATATTCTCGCTTCAGCCCGAGTGGACGGAACCCGCGGCCTCACTGTGACTTTGGGTTATCTGAACACTAACAACACCGAAGGTTCTGTGGAATTTGAGAGCCTTAATATTGTTGAGAGTTTCACGACCGCGCCCACCAATATTTATGGATGGGACCAGCGGTCCCCGTCGACGGCCGTTCCCTATAATATCCGGGTCTCCCGCAATGTAGGAGTCCCGATTCCTCTCAATCGGGCCGACCGGACTCATATTGGGAATGAACTGGACCCTCTGAATCCGCTTTCCCGGTCCAATTTGTTGTCTAGGTACCTCAACGATTCGCGTTCCGGTGCCAATAGCCCATTCACTAGGGACTTGTTCACTACCGGATACTTTGGTCTCTTGACCAATGGGGTGGCCTACACCAATACGGTCTGGATCACAAATTACATGGCTTATGCATTCGGCATTACTTCATTGCCGTCACAGATTCCTAACCTATCTAATGGTTCGTTGGGTGGTACTCTGGGTAACTTTGGAGGTTGGTACTCTTTCTATCAGTCCCAAACACCGTTTGCTTCCTCCACGAATCTGGGTGGCAGAGTTCGTGTCAAAGCCGACACGCTCAAACTCGAAGACGCTCGCATCCGAGCTCATGGGATCGTTAACTTGCAGGCGAAGCATGTAACTTCCTCGGCCAACACAAGCATCGCGGCTCCCTATGCCAACTACGATTTTGGATCCACCAACGGAACCCTTGTCTACCGCGGATTCAACCCGGTAGGACAACCGAATCTGACCGGTACTATCAAAGTGTTCGTGACCTCTTGGACTAACACGGCCGAATTCCCTGATCCGGCCGCAGCCGCAGCGCCCGTTGATCCAGCCGCTGGAACCGGAACCACAACGCCCACGCTCTTGGGAGCAGATACCCACTTCCGTGTGATGATTATCGATGCGGACATCGATCCGTTGAAGACCACGGGCGAATTGGTCGGCTTGAAGCTTCGAGCCACCAATCTAACAACGGTGGATCCAGTGCGTTACACAGTGCCCGAAGTGGACGCGATCCCGACGACCTATCCGGATGGATTCTCGGGAGCCTCTTCGATGCTAGGCAGCGAACAAGTGGCTCCCGTTACAGAAAATTGGATTAACCAAGGCAGCTTTGAATTGATCGGAACTCTTGGGGTCTCTTCCCGCACCTTCCCGATGTTAAAGACTCTCTCCAATAGCTCTGAAATCATCGGCGGGCGGGTGGCACTTGGTGTGGGACCCACCACGGCCCTGAGTTACATCACTAACACCGGGGCCCTCATCTCTTCGGGTTACATGGGATTGGGTGCCGCCATTCTCCACAATGCTGGGCGCATCGAGGGCGGCAACGTCATCGACCTTGCGGTGAATTCGCTCGTGTTGGCGGGGACCAATAGCATTGTGGCCGGCGGCGGTTTAAATATCACTGCCAAGGATTTGAATGCCAGTGCTGGTGGTGCCATCAGCACCCCGAATCTGATTACCTTGAACGTCAGCGACAAGTTTGTGGCCCCCGCTGGTAATGTGCTCGCTCTGGAGGCCGGCGGAGTAACGTTGACGGGTAATGCGACGTCCAACGATCTGAGCGGTATGAGCGTATCTGTCAGTGCCGGTCGCTTCCAGACAGCCTTTGTCGACTGGCCGGGTCTGGATCGCGGGACTGAGGCTGCAGGCTTTGTGAATAACTCCGCTGTCGGCGCCTTGGTGCTCACTATTGGCGAATATGGCCGCGCTGATATTCGTCCTTCCGGATCGGGCGAGCGAGCCCTCTACACCAGACGCTTGGAGCTGAATGGCGACTTTGGCCAGTTCATTAACATAACCAACAAGACGTTCGATGCCGAGGGTCTGGCGTCGGCTCTGAGCATCAACAGCAATATACGCATTTACTACAGCATCGTTTCGGTCAACGGCATTGAACTCTCCGGGCCAGTTCTCGATGGCGCACTCGGTGGCCGTTTGCGTCTGGTGCGTATTAGTGGAGCCAATGGCGGACCGATTTCGTTGGCCGTAGGCAATGGCTACGTGGTCGAGGCCTCATGGGCGGTTCGGTACTCTGTTTCGCTCGATTCCGATGGTGACGGCCTGGTCAACGCCTTGGATGCCACCCCATTCTCCGGAGCAGTGGTCACCACCAAGGCCATTGAGATTCAGGGTAAGCCGTATTTGGAGATCTCTTGGGACGCAGCCGCCAATACCGAGTATCAAATTCTGGCGCAGGAGCCTGCGGTGGACTCCACTTGGAGTGGCTTGAGTCGCATGTCCAATACTTCGGGTGCTTCAAAGGTGCTGAAGTTCTATGATCCGCTCGATCAGGGGACCGGGGCCAAGGCCTATCGCATCCTCTACAAGCCCTGATGGGTATTATCCTTTCGGATTAGATTCCGATCGTTTTTGGGCGCTGGAGAATCAAAGTTCTCCAGCGCTCTTTTCTTGAGATGATCACCATGGGACTCACTGGAGGAATCGGGGCAGGGAAATCCGAGGCCTCTGATTACCTCAAGCGGCTCGGTATTCCTGTCTTAGACACCGATGTCGTGGCCCGGGAACTGGTGACACCAGGCCAACCTGCCTTAGCTGAAATCGTTGCCGCTTTTGGGTCGGGTATTCTCGATTTTCAAGGCCATCTGGATCGCACCCGATTGGGGCTAAGAGTGTTTGAAGACAGCGCCGCCCTCCAGCAGTTGGAAGCCATCTTGCATCCCCGAATTTATGACGGATGGACTGCTTGGACCCGGGAGCAAGCCCTCCACGATCATCGCCTCTGTGCGGTGGTGATCCCATTGCTCTATGAAAAAGGATATGACTCCCATTTTCAGGTGATTGTTGCCGTGGGCTGCACCCCGCAAACGCAGAGGCAACGCCTTCACCAGCGTCAATGGACCGATCAGATGATTGACCAGCGCTTGGCGGCTCAGTGGCCTATGTCGGACAAGCTGCAGCGCGCTGACTATTGCCTTTGGAGCGAAGGCAGACGCGATGTTCTCCACCAACAAATTCAAGTCGTGCTGAAATCGTGCTGAAGTCTGTGGGATATCCGTGGTCGCCCTGAATTGGACCGGCCGAATGCGTCAGACTGAGGAGTCCGGGTGGGCTCTCGGGCGTTACTTGCTGCCGGGCTTGGTTGCGGGAATGGCCGCGAGGTCTGGTGGCAAGTTCAGGGGATCAAAGGTTTCCACATCGAGCCGGATTAGGGGGATCAAGGGAACGCCCAGATCTAGGGTGCCATCGGAACGGTCCACCACCATGGACACCCCCACCACGGAGCCTTGAAGTCCATGGACAATCTGAACCGTCTCGAGAGCCCGTCCGCCTTTGGTCACCACATCTTCAACCACCAGACACCGTTCTCCGGGTCGAATCTTGAACCCGCGCCGCAAAACGAGCGTGCCGTTTTCTTTTTCGGCGAAGATGAAACGGCAGCCCAGTTGGCGAGCCACCTCTTGACCGATAACGAGCCCACCCATGGCCGGAGCGATGACGGTCTCAACCCCGAGGGAGCGCACCTTTTCAGCCAAGGCAGCCCCAAAACGTTCCACGAGAGGCATTTGCTGCAGGGCTAGAGCGCACTGAAAGAACTGTCGGCTGTGGAGGCCGCTGCGGAGGATAAAGTGGCCGTCTAGTAGGGCACCGGTTTGCCGGAACAGGGAGAGGGCATCCTGGTTGGTCATCGGCCGTGATAATGACCGGGTGGTTGGCCCGGAACGAGCGCAAATCCTTGGGTTCCTCGCTCTTTGCAGTGGGAAAGGGGGTGGTGGCTTGACGGCCACACAATGCTGCGGAGCTTAAAAATATCTACTACTGGAGGGATGCCGGGGACGCCAACCCCCACCTCACCCAAGCACCTCCGAGGTAGGGCGATTTCTCCGAAAGCGCCACGTCCGCAGAGATCGGACCGCCGAACAGGACGGGGATACGGTACTGTCCGTGGCAGGCAATCTCGACGGGCAGTACCACGGGGACGGACCGCTCGGAGATCGGTCCCTACCACGGAAGTCATTGGGCTACACACTTGGGTCTTTCTACAAACTGAGCCTCAACTGAGCATCTCCGAGGTAGGGCGATTTCTCCGAAAGCGCC
>CAINWP010000075.1 GCA_903854475.1 uncultured Verrucomicrobiota bacterium | reverse complement strand
TTCCGGTCGGTACAAGCCCGCGTGCACCCAGACCGTTTTCTGTACGGTGTTGGTCGCGGCCTGATCCAGCGCCTCTTGGATCCGGTCGCCGGGCCGAACGTGATAACCATCGGGCTCCAGCGTGATGCCACCCCAGGCCAACGCCGCGGATGCGGCCCAAATCGCCACGGATAGCACGGATCGGGTCATCGTCCGCCGATCTCAACAGGCCGAGCCGCGGCGACAAGGCGATTCGCAACCAACAAGGGGAACCGAATGCCTCAAAACTTTTGACACCCTGTGGAATTGGCTTTGCGTGGGAACCGAATGCTCAGGTGTGCCCGGCAAGGGTCACCGAATCCGTCTGGGTTTAGCGAAGCCCTCGAACAGGCTTGGACGCCAGCGGTGCTTGGCGGCACTCTCTCGCCCACGATGTCCGAGTCTGTGCCCAAGCCTGTCACGGCCTCCACGCGCCTGGCCGCGGTGTGGGGCTCACCCATCCGGCATTCCGCCTCGCCGGCCATGCACAATGCCGCGTTGGCGGCGTTGGGTTTGGATTGGCGGTACCTCGCCTGTGAAGTTGCACCCGAGCAATTGGCCGTCGCCCTCGAAGGCGCGCGGGTGATGGGCTTCTGCGGCGTGAACCTCACGGTGCCCCACAAACGACTGGCCCTGGGCATGATGGATGATCTGGATGTCTCGGCTGAGGCGTGGGGCGCGGTGAACACCGTGGTTTTCGAGGCGGAGAATGCAGAAGGCGTTTGGACTCCGATCGGCCTTCTGAGGTCCTTCTCAGGTCCGGTGCGGCTGCGGGGATACAATACCGACGCCGACGCCATCCTCCGCTCCCTCCGCGAGGACTTGCACATGGAACCCCGCGGGGCCCGCGTGTTGTTGCTCGGTGCGGGCGGTGCCGGTCGCGCTGCGGCGCTGCGGTTGGCCGATGAAGGGGTGGAGACCTTGTGGCTCCAGAACCGCACCGAATCGAAGGCAGCTGAACTGGCCACTGAGATTGCCGAGCGATTTCCGGCGGTTGATGTCCGTACGGGTCTGCCCGACTCCGACGTGGAGTTCATCCTCAATGCCACCTCGTCGGGCCTGAAGCCGGAAGACCCGCTGCCTCTGGATATTCAGGCCTATCCGTTGAGCCATGCCGATGCCGTGTACGACATGATCTATCGGCCGGCCGAAACCCCGTTGCTTCGGGCTGCACAGGCAGCGGGTTGCCGGACGGCTAATGGACTCGGGATGTTGTTGTATCAAGGAGCCGCCGCCTTCGAGCTGTGGACGCACCGTGCGGCTCCTATCGAGGTGATGCGGGTGGCGTTGATGCGCGAAGTCTACGGCACAGGGGAGTCACGATGAACTGGGAAGACGAACTTTACCGCCACCACGGTCCGCTGGGGCTGCCGTTCCATTTCTGGACATTCTTTATCGGCATCTTCGGGGCGATGACCGGCAGTTTTCTGAATGTGGTCATCCACCGGATGCCGCGCGGTGAGAGCATCGTCCATCCGCCGTCCCATTGCCCGACGTGCAACCACCGCATCCCGATGTGGCAGAACATGCCTATCTTCTCATGGCTGATGTTGCGCGGTCGTTGTGCGTCGTGCCGGAGCCCTATCTCCCCGCGCTACATCGGTGTTGAAGCCCTGACTGGCGTGCTATTTGTCGCGGCCTGGTTGCACTACGGAGAATCGGCCCCGTGGGCTGCGGCCTCTGCGTCCATTTTGTTGGCCGGATTCGTCGCGGCCACGTTCATTGATTTCGAGCACTTCATCATCCCTGACCAAATCACTCTGGGAGGAGTGGGGGTCGGTTTTCTGCTGTCGCTGGTGGCCCCAGAGTTGCATCAGGAGACATCCATCCTAGCCGCCCTCCGTAGCAGCGCCCTGGGCATCGGGGTTGGTGGAGGTGTTGTGTATTTGGTGCTCCGGTTGGGTAAGTTCCTCTTTGGCCGGGAACGCGTCGCCCTCGAACCGGGAAGCCGCGTGATTTTTCATGATGCAGGTATCCGGTTGCCGGACCGCGAAATTTCCTTCGAGGAAGTCTTCTATCGCGAGTCGGACACAGTGGTGATGGAAGGCCGACGTTTGGAGTTGGCCGATCGCTGCTATGTGTCGGGCGAAATGCGCCTCTCGCCCAAGGCCCTGCGTATTGGCGATGAGGTCTTGGATCCGGAGTCTGAACCCTACCTCGCAGCTGAAGTTGAATCGCTGACGCTGCCGCGCGAAGCGATGGGTCTGGGCGATGTGAAATTCATGGCTGCCATTGGAGCCTTCTTGGGATGGAAGGCCACCCTCTTTAGTTTGATGTTCAGCTCGGTGTTGGGTGCAGTGGTCGGACTGGGCTTGATTGCCCTGGGCCGTCAGCATTGGTCAGGACGACTGCCTTATGGGCCCTATATCGCTGTGGCGGCCACGGGGTGGGTTTTTGGTGGATCGGCCTTGTGGGAGCGCCTCTTTGGTGTGCGCTGAAGCAGGAGGCCCGGCCGGGTGCTCTGCCCAAGAGCGGACCCGTCCCGGAGCCGCGACCGTCGCCGCCTTCGTTACCGTCGAAATGAGGCCGCGAAATCCGATGCGTCACCGGCCACGGTTTTTTTCACGAAGCGCGATCCAGCGATGAGCTCCTGAAGTTTCAGCGCATAGGCCTCGGCATCGAGGGGCAGAGTCACTGTCTGGCTCGTCAGGCCTGAATACAGCATGGCATTGGCCAGTTCCACTGAGGCCAGTCCGTCGGGCCCGGGAGCGATGAGCGGTTTTCCATCGAGAATTGCCTCGGTGAAATTAGTCATCAGTTGAGCATGCGGCTGATCGGCGTTGTCGAAAGGAATTTCCACGTTCCACGACTCCGGTTTGGCGAAGCCGGATTGCGACGTGCGGCTGAACTCGGTCATGTCGCTGAGATTGCGGATGAAGCGCAGTTTGCCGTCTTCCATCACGGCCCGGCCGCGGGTGCCGGTGAGTTCGAGCCGGTTGGTTCCCGGCGACTCGCCGGTGCTGGCTACGAACACGCCGGTGGCGCCGGAGGGATAGTCGAGGTAGGCCGTGACATTGTCTTCCACCTCGATGGCGTGGTCGCGTCCGAGGGTGACATGAGCCCGCAGCGACGAGGGCATTCCCAGCAGCCAGGCGAGGATGTCGAGGTTGTGGAGGCATTGGTTGAGGAGCACCCCGCCGCCCTCGCCGGCCCAAGTGGCCCGCCAGCCACCGCTCGCGTAATACGCGTCGGTCCGGTACCAGTCGGTGTTAATCCAGTTCACCCGGACGATCCGTCCCAACTCGCCCGATTCGATGAGGTGCCGCAGCTTCTGGTATCGGGGTTCCACGCGCAGTTGGAACATGCCGCCGAACACCGTCTTCGGGTTCCGCTCATGGGCGGCGATCAGCTTGAGGGCGTCGGCCTTGTGGGCAGAAATAGGCTTCTCGACCATGAGGTGCACGCCGGCGTCGAGGGCGGCGATGCCGAGGTCGGTGTGCTGGTAGTGGGGCGTCGCCACCAAGACGGCATCGACCGCGCCTGAGGCGATGAGCGCACGGGCGTCGTTCCAAGCGGCCAGCGGACGGTAGGCATCCATCTTGGCCGGCGTTATCGAACACACCGCCACCAGTTCGCAACGGGGCACCTTGCCAGCCTGCAAGTAGGTGGCGTGGTGGCGACCGATGTTGCCGAGGCCGATGAGGCCGAGACGGAGGGATTTCATGGAGCTGGGTGACCGTGGCGGATCTGTTCGATATGGGTTCTCGGTGGGATCGCGCTGGCTTTAGTTGTTCTCAGGCAAACCCTCGGCATGCCCGATGTTGTGGACGGGCCGGAAAATCGCCCGCACCTCTTCCAGCAGCTCGGTGTCGATGGGCTCTTCAATCCAGCGCGCCCAGTTGCGGATGTTCTCCGGGTTGGCGCTGCCGGCGATGGTGGTGGCGATGTCGGGATGTGCGCAGGAAAACTGCAGGGCCAGTTTGGCGATGTCGGAGCCACGTTGGGCGCAGAGCGCGGCCGCGGCACGGGCGGCGGCCTTCACCGCCTCGGGCTCCTTGAGCCAGGCAGGCAAGGGAGCGTTGGTGAGCAGGCGTGCGCTGAAGGGTCCGGCATTCATGGCGCCGATCCCGCGGGCCTTCAGGTAGGGCACCGTTTCCTCGGCGAAGCGGGTGTTCTGGAGGGTGTACTGGTTGTAGCTGAGCACGCAGTCCACTGGGGCCTGATCGGCGATGACGCGGAAGATCTTTTGCGGATAGCCGCTGAAGCCCACGAAGCGGACCTTGCCGGCGGCCACGGCCTTGCGGAGGGCCGGCAGCGTCTCGTCGACGATTTGCTGCATGGGCACGAACTCGATGTCGTGGCAGAGCACGATGTCGAGGTGGTCAGTGCCCAAACGATGCAAGGACACGTCGATGGACTCGGCCACCCGGCGTGCCGAGAAGTCGAAGTGCTGGAGATCGTAGCGGCCTAGCTTGGTGCACAGCGTGTATTGCTCGCGTGGCACGCCCTTGAGCGCGACACCGAGCAACACCTCGCTCATGCCCCGCCCGTAAAAGGGCGAGGTGTCGATGAGGTTCAGGCCACAGTCGAGGGCCACGCGCACGCTGCGCAGGGCTTCCTCGACGGTGACGTTGCGGAATTCCTGGCCCAGCGAACTGGCGCCGAATCCGAGGATTGGCAGCGACAGTCCGGTGGTTCCGAGGGGTCGGGTTTGCATGAGGGTGATGGGAGTTTCAGACCGTCGGGATCCGATGCTTACTCGTAGATGTCACCGGCAGGCCGGGCCATCTTGCCCCATTTTTCCCATCCAGGAATGGGGTGTTCCTTGAGGATTTCCTCGACCATGTAGAAGTCCGAACGCTTCTCAGTCTTGGCCCGGACCTTGGCCACCTGCTCGGTGCTGACCGGCGGCAAGTTGTTGCCGAAGGACTGGCGGACATAGCTGATCACGCCGGCCGCCTCTTCGTCGGTGATCATGCCGCCGAAGCCGAGCATCGGAGGCACGCCGTTCTTCGGGCCGAAGCGCTGGCCACCCAGTTCCAGCGGACCCCAGAGACCCTTGAGCACCACCTTGATGAGGCGCTCGTCTTCGGCCAGCCACGGATTGTTGGCCACATTCAGCGGCGGGTAAATGCCGGCCACGCCCGCTCCGTTGGATTGATGGCAGGTGGCGCAGTGGGCGTCGCGGTGGAAGACTTCCTTACCGAGGTCGTACTGTTTTTTCTCGGCGGCGTTCAACGTGCGGGTCGGTCCGTAGACGACTTGATCCGCGGACGGCGGGGCCGCACCGATCTTGAAGTTGCCAGCTAAGTAAGCCTTGGCGTTGGGATTGTCGGCGAACGCGTTGGGTTCGGCCTTGGCCAGTGTGGCGACCGATTGCTTGAAGGTGCTCTCGAGGATTTGTCGGGTGACCGGGCTCATCCACTTGTCGAGCGGTTGCCGCAGGCCTTCCAAGACAATGCGGGCTCCTTGATCACCGGGCAGCCATGAGGCTCCGACGATGGCTTCCAGTCGCACGCGGCCGTGCGGGTCATTGACCGCCTGGCGGAACAAGTCTTGCGAACCGGGGATTTGGTGGGCCGTGTAGCGCAGCACGTGGGCCGCAGCCG
>CAINWP010000074.1 GCA_903854475.1 uncultured Verrucomicrobiota bacterium | reverse complement strand
TGGTGATGCTGTTGGAGGCCATTTCGCTCTTCCTGCCTTCCGAGTCTTCCGGCGGGCGGTCTCATCTCGACGTTTATTACGCCGGTCGCGAGGTGACCTTCCATCTTCCTTACGCCGGGTTCGGATGGTTGCCGCTCCTCCCGACGCCCTGGATTCAGGGGGTCGGAGTGTTGCTGGGCCTCGGCGCGATCGGCATGGGGTTGGGTTTCCGGTACCGGGCCTCGACCGTGCTGACCTTTTTGGCCTGGGCCTACTTGTACGTGGTGGAGTCCACGCGGACTTACTGGATGAGCTACTACTACCTCGAGTTGTTGGTGCTCTTCCTGATGCCGTTTCTGCCGGCCGCAGCCCGGTTTAGTTTGGATGCCTCGAAGACGGTGCGTGCCGGCACGGTGCTCATCCCATTTTGGCCTATTTGGCTTCTCCGGGCGCAATTGGTGATCACCTATTTCTATGCCGGAGTGGCCAAGCTGAATACCGATTGGATGGTCGATGCCTATCCAGTTCGAATTTTCCTCGAGAAACCGTGGGTCACGGCGCGTTTGAAGTTTCTCTTGCCCTATGATTGGGCGGGAATGGTTGAGCGGTGGGTTCATTCCTCGGCGTTGGCGCTGGGTCTCAGTTGGATTGGAGCCGTCTTTGATTTGTCTATTGGGCTGCTGCTGCTGGTCCGTCGGACCCGCTTTTTGGGAATCGTCCTGATGGGGATCTTTCATGGGATTAATCACTTTATCCTCTTCAATGACATCGTTTGGTTTCCGCTGCTCGGGGTCACCACGGCCCTGATCTTCCTCGAGCCGGATTGGCCTTCCCGGGTTTTTCGATGGCTGTGCAATCCGCGCATTCCGACACCCGACTGGCCTTGGCTCTGGGGCGGTCTGGTGGCGGTGCCGGGAGTTGGGGCTGCCTTGGGTTGGAAGGGCCAGTCTTCGATCCCGGTGGGGAAGTGGGCCAAGCCCTTTACCCTGAGCGCGTGGACGGTGGGTGGAATGGTGGTCTGGACCGTCTTTCAGGGGCTATTCCCGATCCGGCACGTCCTGATTCCGGGGGATGTCCGCGTTACCTTCGAAGGTCTGGAATGGAGTTGGCGCCTCAAGTCCGAAGTGTACCAGAGCACTCCGGTGGAGATTTCATTGCGCGATCCGGTGATCCAACCCTCCACGTCGGGCACCGGAGCCGGAAGTATCGACTGGAAAGCCTGGGGGGGAGATCCGGTGATCTACCATTCGTTGGAATCAGGAAAGTGTGATTGGGCGACGCTGCCGGAAGTGGTCGTGGTGTTAGACCCTTGGACCGGGGACCGGATTCTCTACAACACTCTGTCGGCTTCCGTCACCGATCGGTCTGAATCCGCCGCCAAGGTTCGCATCTCGCAACTCTGGAAACAGCGGTACGGACGCCTCCCGGATTCGGTCAACCGCAGCGTCCCACTGGCTCGCATCCTCGAAGGCTACGAGCGCTCCATGCGAGCTCGGGGGTATACCTTCCGCAATCCTCAAGAAACCTTGGACGCACTCAATACCCTCAATGGGCGCTTCGGTGACGGCAAACTCATGCCGGTGCTGCGCCGCATGGATCCATTTGCTATCACGGCCACGCGCCCGTCTTCTGGGGTTTTCCTGGTGATCGAAGACCGCCAACTCATGAGGCCAGGATCCTCTCTCCCGCCAAGAATTGACCCGGTTGTCTGGCGCGAAGAAAGCACTTCCGCGACCGCGGGGCTCATGCGGGTATTCCACGAACCCTTGGGAATGGGAGAGGGGGATTTGCTACCGCGTTGGTATGTGACCGAATCGCTGGAATCCGACGGAACAAGGGTTGAGTTTCGTTGGAATCTTTTCCGGGATGTCGGCCCGTCTAAAGGCATGCACATTAGCACTCAGCCTTTCTTGCTGCGCCGCTATGCTCAGCGTGTGGCCGATGCGTGGGCCTTGGATCAGGGACGCCGCCCGGAGGTTCGCGCCCGTACCCAGTTGTCACTCAATCGTCGGCCCTTCAATCCGGTGGTCGATCCGACAGCAGACCTGGCTTCGGAGCCGGTCCGCTGGTTTGGGCACAATCCGTGGATCTTGGACTTGCAACGGGGCCGCCCAGGGGTTTCTCGCTATTTCGAGAGGGAAGGAGGGAATTGACAGGTGGCGGATGATGGTGGTCGATGATCTTTCGGAGAAATCGCCCTACCTCGGAGGTGTTTGGGTGAGGTGGGTTTTGCGGCCACCCGGAGGCTGTCCGAAGACTTCCGAGGTAGGGACCGATCTCCGAGCGGTCCGGTCTGCGACGGTCCGTGTCTGCGGCGGTCCGTCTCTGCGGCGGGCCGTGTCTGCGGACGTGGCGCTTTCGGAGAACTCGCCCTACCTCGGAGGTGTTTGGGTGAGGTGGGTTTTGCGGCCACCCGGAGGCTGTCCGAAGACTTCCGAGG
>CAINWP010000073.1 GCA_903854475.1 uncultured Verrucomicrobiota bacterium | reverse complement strand
CCTTTGCGAGAAGCCCATCGCCATGGCGGCCGAAGAAGCCCGCACCATGGCCCGGGCTGCCGATGCGGCGGGCTTGCGCCACATGACAGCCTTCACCTACCGCTTCGTGCCGGCCATGCGCTACTTGCGCCACCTCATCGATCAAGGGGATTTGGGAGAACCTCGCCATTATCGCTCCTGCCGACTGCAAGACTGGGGCACCCGCAATCTGGGTTGGCGCATGGTCAAGAAACTCGCCGGCACCGGAGAGTTGGGCGACATGCTCAGCCACCGCATCAATTTCGCCCATCACCTGATCGGCCCCATGAAGCGCATGGTGGCCCACGTCAAGAACCTGACCCCGATTCGCGACGGCAAGCCCAACGACACCGATGACTGGGTCGGCATCTTGGCCGACTTCCACAATGGTGCGACCGGCGTGCTGGAAAGCTCAAAGCTCGCCAGCGGCCGCAACGAGAGTTGGCGCAGTCTCGACTACGTGGAAATCAACGGCAGCGAGGCCAGCTTCGAGTTCACCACCGGCAAGTGGAATGAGCTGCAATTCGGCAAGCTCGGCGGACCCGGAATGGCTCCCCTATTCGTGCCCCGCGAATTCTGGGTCTGGCCCGGTTCCCCGCGTGATCCTCAAGTGGGCGATCCGCTGGTGTCCTTCCGCTACGACCAGGCGGTGGAATTCATTCACGCCATTCGAGAACAGCGCCCCTGCACGGTCACCTTTCATGATGGCGCCCAAACCCAGGCGGTCATGGACGCGGCACTGCATTCAGCCGCCACCGGATCCTGGGTCGACTTGTAACCGCTACTTCCAGTGACCCCGGCCGAGGCACTCGCATACCTGCACCAGTTGAGCCAGTTCGGGTTCCAACCCGGGCTGGATTCGACCCGGCGACTGGCCGCGGCGGTGGGCAATCCGCAAGAGCGTCTCCGGTTCATCCACGTGGCCGGAACCAACGGGAAGGGCTCGACCTGTGCCTTCCTCGAAAGCATGTATCGGGCGGCCGGGTTCCGTACGGGCCTCTACACCTCGCCTCACCTCGTGCGCTTCGGTGAACGCATCCAGGTGGGCCGATGCCCGTTGCCCGACGAAACACTCGCCCGTCTGGTCTCCGAACTGCGGCAGCGGATGCCGGCCGACCTGACTCCCACCTTCTTCGAATTCACCACGGTCGTGGCCCTTATGGCCTTCGCCGAGGCAGCCGTCGACCTAGTCCTCTGGGAAACCGGATTGGGTGGGCGGCTCGATGCGACCAATATTGTCACCCCGCTCGCCTCGGTCATCACCGCTATCGGATTAGACCACGTGCAAGTGCTGGGCGGCACGGTGGGTCAGATCGCCGCCGAGAAAGCCGGCATTATCAAACCGGGCATCCCCATCGTCACCTCGGTGGATCGAGCCGACGCCCTGGCTGTCATCCAATACCGGGCCCGAGAACTCGACGCCCATTGCGTGGTGGTGGACGCGGCCGCCGTCGGGCGGATGACCTTGCCCGTCGCCCTAATTGGGCCTCATCAGCGGGTGAATGCCACCCTCGCTGTGGTAACCATCCGCCTGCTCAGGGCTTTCCTCCCGGTTTCCGACGAGCACCTGGCTCACGGCCTAGCCAACACCCACTGGGCGGGTCGCATGCAAATCTTCCAACGCGGCGAACAAACCTGGTTGCTCGATGGGGCCCACAATGCCGACGGCGTGGCCGCTTTCCGTCGGGCACTGAGCGAACACTTCCCCCAGCGGCACCCCGTCATAGTTTTAGGCATGTTGCGCGACAAGGCGTGGCAAGAGATGGCCACCCACTTGGCTCCAGCCGCCTCCCGGTTGGTCGTCGCCCCGGTTTCGAGCCTCCGCACAGTCCAACCCGAGGAACTCCGCCAGGCGCTTCAGGAGGCTCATTGCGGAAGAGCCGTCCGGACTTGCGCCAGTGTCGAGGAAGCACTTCGGGCGGTCGCTCGCGAACCCTTCGTCGCCGTGACCGGCTCGCTCTATTTCATCGGAGAGGTTCTCGAGCGGCTCGAGGCGATCCATTCCCACGCATCCAAGGAATCCTCCGGCCCGACGACCACGGAGGGCGCCGGCACCCACCAACGTCAACTTAATGAGTGGGCGCCGACACCGCCCCGCTGAGCGGATCCGACAGGACAAGACTGAAACCAATATTGCTGCTGCGGAAATCCGGAACACTGCGACCTCGATAGGCCGATCGGCAGCAACGAGCAGCATCGCTCCAACCGCACCCCGATAGACGCGGAACGTGCCGAAGGCAGGCCCCACCGGATGATACACCGCCTCGAACGGGTACTGGCGGTACCAATCAAGGCACCACTTGCCCACATTGCCGTGCATGTCCTGAAGCCCCCAGTCGTTGGGTTGTCGAGTGCCTACGGGATGGGTCCGCTTTTTAGAATTGAGTTGATACCCGCGCATCCGCCATCAATTCGTCCACTGCCCTCACCCGCGCTGGGAAAATAATCCTCGTCGTACACGCCTCACCCGAACGCCTCCGAGGTAGGGCGATTTCTCCGAAAGCGCCGCGTAGGTGGGGACGGACCGCTCAGAGATCGGTCCCTACCTAGGTGCAGAGTCGGCACACGCGGACCGCTCGGAGATCGGTCCCTACCTAGGATCGGACTCGGAGGCTCATCGGGCTACATCGCGGGTTTCTGCTGCAAACTCGGCCTCGCCCAGGCGTTTCCGAGGTAGGGCGATTTCTCCGAAAGCGCCGCGTCGGTGGGGACGGACCGCTCGGAGATCGGTCCCTACCTAGT
>CAINWP010000072.1 GCA_903854475.1 uncultured Verrucomicrobiota bacterium | reverse complement strand
GCCTCCACCGAGGCCCCTGTCACCGCAAACCACCCGTGCAGCATCCACATCAAGGTAGCGGGCTGATCATCCCACATCGTCCGGTACCACTGCGAATCCGCCATCAGCACCCGCACCTTTAGCAATTCGAGCGCCTCGTTCATCTCCCACGGCGAATGCCCCCCATCCACAGCCCGCATCCAGACCAACGTCCCCAAGAAAAACCAACCGCCCCAGCGGAGGAGGCTCATCCACAAGGACCAGGGCCAGTCTGTCGCGATGGAGGCACTCATCGGGGATTCAATGTGGCTATAATAGACCATCATTAAATCGGAGAGCCAATAGTTTCCGAGGAAATTTGTTACCTAAAATTTAGCCCATTAGTCACCACTGTATGCTCAAGAACGCCGGGCAGCGGATCAAAGGTAATCGAAGCAGCACGAACTCGTCGCGGCATTTTCTTCCGCCGGAAGGATGCGAAGGACTGAAGAGCGGTATCCCCATCACCGAAGCCTGCGTAGTTGAGGAGTTCACCGAGCGCATACTCCGAAACGGAGCCGAGGTCTTGCACAATTCCGGCATCGAACATCCAGCGAGCCATCCGTCGCCCCTCCTGACCAGTCCACTTCGGAGGCACGCCATGACCCGGTCCGACCCGATGTGCGTGCTTGAGGACCCCATTACGGCAGCCATGGCTGTCCATCTCGCTCTTGGCTGTACGACGACGATTATTTTTCCCAGCGCATTGCCTCACTATTCTGGTTACCGGAGGCGGGGGAGAGAAATAATTGTCGTTGAACACTTGGCTCCAATCGGGCCAAATTCAGGCTCATTTTCTTCACAGCCCTGCTCGTTCTCACCTAGGTAACCTTCGCGACCGCCGCGCTTACCTTACTCGTTCTCGCTTGCTGCAACAGCTGTTGAGGCGGATGAAGAGTTATGGCAGGGACAGGGATAGCCCAGCTCCCTCCCTTGCCCCCTGTCTGCTCGACGCAGAAGTGTCGAGTCATTCGTTATGGGTGGCAAAACGTGCTGGAATCAAAATCGGAATCCGATCCCCAACCCCTTCCCAACTGACCCCTTACCCTCTTTGATTTTAGGGGGCAATATGTCTTTGCTGAACACTCCAACTCAGCGAGCTCGCGCCCGTGACCATAAAACAAAAATGCGACGCAATTTCGGGATTTAGTGCCACTAGTTCGTTCGGCTTTGAAATGCTCAATACCGTTCAAAAAATGGTGTCAAAATCCCCAACCTGGAGAACTGTGCATAAGCAAAGTGGCATCCAATCCTCTCGCGTTGAATCCCAGTATCCCATAAGAAGAAGCGGCGTTGCCGGACCATCAGTAAGAGGAGCAAATCTAACAAATAATTCCAACGTAAAAAAACGAAGCGAACCCTCCTTTTTCAGTAATGCATCGGGCGAAGGCTCATACTTGACGGCACCCTCCCAGCACGATGCGCCTAGTCCGGGAAACTTACCAGCAGATGGCTGCCGCAAAACCAAGCCTAAATCTGGCCTCTTAACAACGGCCAATCTAACACTTTCTGCAGCGACTCCGCCGATTTTATTCGAGCCACCCCAATGCTCCCAAGCAAAACGTAAGACATCTTCGTCTAATTTCAGCTCCGATTTGTTGTCGGAGGCCGATTTCTTAGCAGCGGCCGACAGGCTTTCTCCTACAACGAAGGGACGGTGCAATCGAAATTTCTTAAACTCCTCGAAGTCCCCCGATGAATAGCAAGCGTAGAAACGATTTACACAGTCCAACAATTTGTTTCGCTCAATATCTCCAAGGTTGTTTATATTTGTTTCCGCGCATCGCTTAATGACGCTGTCAAATTGTTCCAAACTCAGCGATATAGTATTAATCTTGGAAAAAGAATCTGCAATAGCTACTGCCTGTCCAACCTGCTGAGACGTTCCCGATCCATTTCGCGTTATAGTACGAAAGATAATCAGACCCAATAGAACAAGAGTAACACCGACGTAAAGAAAGTTAAAATGAAAACGTTTCACAGCTTTGGATCGTAATTGTTTTGCGAAGAACTCAAGTTCCTCCTGCTTTTCGGTGTTTACGTTCTGTACATCCGTCTCAGCAGAAGGAACTGAGTGCATTTTTACTATTGGCCGCAGCCTCCCATCGGGATACTGACGTTGACGTATCCGGTATTTACGCGACACGTTGCACCTGATGCTCGGGAGCATATTTCAACGCAAACTGCTGGACCGCAAGTCTGGCCATCGTTACAGTTCCAAGTGATCGTTTTCGTTGGATTTTTACTGCATGGATTTTGAACTGGTCCGCAGTCCACATAGGCCATTATGTTTGATATGCTAAGAGCGCAAAAACTCAAAGCTATTAGGATTTTTATTTTATTTTTGTGTTTTTTCTTGGTGCCTCGCTGTTTCCAGTGAGAGTGGGGGGCTTCACGGATGACGGATAGTGCCGAGAGCTAATACCGGAACAGGCCTTTGAATAGTTGCTGGGGCTTGTAAAGAGCTGACTAGGGCATGGGGAAACCCAGGAAACGCTTGCGATGTGGCCTGAAGAGAATGCGCGAGCGGCGCCCCAGTGGTCACCAACGACCAGAAACGGCAGGTCGGCAGGTCGGCAGGTCGGCAGGTCGCCAAGTCGCCAAGTCGGAGTCACTCGGCCCGCGCAAGGTCCAGCGCGACAATTGGGCTGAGGTCACCCAGGCGGGGATGCCCACCTTAGGGCACGTCGAGCGACCAACACACACCACGGGCTGTCTACCGAAACTTCGGCGCAGATTCCATGGGTGGGTGAAACTTCTCATCGGGGTGCACTCATATTTGCGCTTGAGCGATTATTTTAGTCAAATAATTTATTTTTGTTTGCGCATTTTTTTATTTTTATTCGATTTTATTGACTGGTTTTTTAGCCTATTTTACTGGATTTATGCGTCACTTACCCCCTGTTGATTAGCCTTCTCCGACGGGTTGATTATTTTTGCCGCACCCACAGCTGGCCGGCGGAGTTCTCCAGAGCCTTCACGTAGTGGAGTTCCAAAAAGTTCGTGCCGGCAAAGGGGGTAGAGATCGAGGCGGTGGCTTGGGTCTGGTCGTGGGTCAGAACCATGGCGGGCAGGGTCTCTTGCAGGATCGCGAGGGCTGACTCCGGGCTGAGGTCGCCGCACAATCGGCGCTTTTCTACCACCAATTCTAGACCCTTCACCGGCAGCGCGCCGGAACGGAAAAGCGTGAGGCCAGGGCTGCTGGCGAAAACCGTCCCCGTCCGGGATCCATGCCGCTCCAGCATCTCCAACATCGCATGCTCGTCACGGTCACTCTCTGGGTTCACTGTCCGGCGCACCGCACGCAGGTTCTCCGAGAGGACCAGGGCTCCGGCAACCAACCCACCGGCCAAGAGGGTTGCCCCAAGGCCCCAGGCCACCCGCTGCCGACCAGTACTGCCCGTGCCCATTTCGCCGCCTCGTCGCCAGGCCCACATCCGCAGCAGGCTTAACAGGGCGCGGCCCGTGACCGCCACCGTCGGGGCCACCAGCGCCGCCATCGGTAGGGCCACATGGATCAGGTAGTACCTGTGCCAGAACGGATATACCCACAGCACCCCGGTCGAAACCACTAGGGTCATCGCCCACGGAAACACCCACCGCCAAATCCGCGGGTGTCGCCAGGCCAACAGCAGGCTCGTCGGCACCAGCGCGAGGCTCGCATAGGCGTCCCACCAAACATCGGTCAAGGCCCGGGTGTTGGTGCGGTCGCGGAGCTCGGCCCAACCGTCCTCGCCGAACACCCCGCGCACATGGGAATCGTGCACCGTCGACCAGTCATGCCCGCCGGCTGCCAGCAGCAGGCCGGCCCCCCCGATCGCCACCCCGCCGAATAGCAGCGCATTGCGGAGAATCCGCAACCGGAACGCCCGATCCCCCCGCCGAGCCCGCCAGAGGGCGTGCAAAAACACCCAGAACGCCAACTGCGCCGGCAAGGCCGCCGTCAACTTAACGGACAGCGCCCAGGCGGTGAGGGCCCCTGCCCCGACCATCGTCCAGCCCGTCGGTCGCTCCAGACGGCTCCAGAACAGCAGGCCGCCCATCAGGGCCAGCCCAATCGACGTCGGTTCGAGCATGCAGGCGCCCATTAATTGGGTAAGCTCAGAGTTCACCAACAGCAGCGGAGCCAACGCCAGCCCGGCCCAACGCCCCACCAGCGACTCAGCTCGCGCCGCCACCGCCGACAGCGCCACGGTCATCAACACGGTCACCATAACCCGGGCCGCCTCCACCGATGCCCCGGTCACCGCAAACCACCCGTCCAGCATCCACATCAAGGTCGCCGGCTGATCATCCCACATCGTCCGGTACCACTGCGAATCCGCCATCAGCACCCGCACCTTTAGCAATTCGAGCACCTCGTTCATCTCCCACGGCGAATGCCCCCCATCCACAGCCCGCATCCAGACCAACGTCCCCAAGAAAAACCAACCGCCCCAGCGGAGGAGGCTCATCCACAAGGACCAGGGCCAGTC
>CAINWP010000071.1 GCA_903854475.1 uncultured Verrucomicrobiota bacterium | reverse complement strand
CGGACCTGGTGCACTACGAGTACCGGGTGTACAGCCCGCGGCTGGGACGATGGCTGAGCCGGGACCCGATCGGGGAGGCCGGGGGAAGGAACCTGTACGGGTTCGCCGGGAACGACCCGGTCAACGGGCAGGATGTGTTGGGGTTGGATGGGGGAGGTGGCGGTGTCTTGGGTGAGCTTTTCGATGGAAACAAGACGATTCCGGATAAGCTGGGTGCTTTGGGAAGCTTCAAACGGACTGCAGAAATTGCCCTGATGGCCTGTGCATGCTCGGGAACCGACTTTTGGAAGGGCCTTGGAAGTGGGGCGTGGGACGGGGTGACCGGGTTGTGGGATTCGGCGGTGTTTGCCAGCAAACTGACGAACCCGGTCTCCGGAAGCATCCTGGCGTACGAGATGACAACGCAGATGGCCCTGGCGGTGACGATGCTCCTCGAGATGGCGCAGAAGGAGGAGTTTGTGCAGTTGATCAAGTCTCTTGCGCCAGAGGTCGCGGCAGTGTTGACCCTGCCGCCAGGCTCCCCTGAATGGTGTCGATCCATCGGTTCGTTATACGGAGGGGCGACCTTAGAGTTGTTGCTACTGATCCTCGCACCCGAACTGGAGCCAGCAAAACTGGCCGCTTTGGCAGGCAAACTGGGCCCTCGGATAGGCAAAGCGGCGGAAGAAGTGGCCGAACTGATCGCAAGGGCCCGCAAACTGGCGAAAGAGCCGAAGTGCTTCGTCGCTGGGACCCTTGTGGCGACCGCCGTTGGCTTGGTGCCGATCGAGTCCATCCAGGCTGGAGATCTGGTCTGGGCGCGGGACGAGGTGACTGGGGAAGTTCGGTTGTGCGAGGTAGCGGAGACTTACCGCCGTGAGTCCGCTCCAATCGTCGAGGTAATCGCTGGCGGCGAGTTGATCGCGACGACGCCAGAGCACCCGTTCTGGGTGCAGGATCACGGCTGGAAGGCCACTGGAGATCTGCACGTTGGTGACCGTCTGGTGACCCTTGGTGGCGAGTCGGTGGTAGTGGAGGATATCCGTCGACGGCCAGTTCCTGAGCCGGTATACAACTTGCAGGCCTCGGGCCTGCATACCTACTTCGTAGGGCTGGCTGGGGTGTGGGTACATAATAGCTGTGATCTGCCTGGTCGAAATGGTGCGTTTCGAGACGCAAAGCGAGCTGCGGATCTCCCAATGAATTCTCGTCCCACTGTATCATATGAATGGATTCGGGATCATCCGGGGGTGCAAGGGCGCAAGTATACATTTGTAAAGCCCGATGGATCCATTGTCACCATCCGGGAACACTCTTTAGGGCATCCCATAAGCGGACAAGGCCCGCATCTCAATGTCGAGATTCGTGCCCCAGGCGGTGGTCCAAAGCTCCCGTTACCAGGCGGTGGTGATGGGCATCATTACTACAATCCATGAAAAGCTATTACATTTTGGAAAGCGGAATCTGCTTGTGGGAGCATCGGGCGACTCAAGCTGGTCCATACCTCACGCTCAGCGTGTTTGCCCGGGACTTGGGGGCACTACTTCCAGTAGTGAATAAGCTCTTCGAGTCGTTTGCTATATACTACCAGCCTTGGTTCCGCTGGCGAGTAACCCCAAACCCAAAGGGTGGAATCGTGATGCAAAGTAGGTGGCGGAACGATTTGGCTTCAGGGAGGAGTGGATTCCATGTCGGTGTTGTTGACGTCGAGCCGGAGCTTGCTGCAATTATGTCAGCCGCCGAGCAACCCTTCACGATACTGCAATTGAGAAGTCTGAGTGATTGCTGTCATGAGTTGCTGCTAGGTACAGGCAATGAAGCTGTAACCTGCAGCAGCCTCCTGAAACATCTCTCCCCACTCCGCGTCGACGTAGTAGCTGGAACTCTCGGAAGGATATTGGAGAGTGGGGCGGTCGTGGCGCTCAGCCGAGTTTTTGAAGACGCGGACACGCATGCAGCCTGCCAGCTTATTGTTCCCGACAAGGGTGATCAGTCCTTCCAAGATCGCTTGTCGCTTCTTGGCTGCAGTCGCGTAAGTTCTAGAGAAGATGTATTTCAAGCGATTAGCAGTATGCAGCAGGGTGGGGTGGCTCCCGATTTTCGGTAAGGAATGTGTCCCTTCGGTAAGCGTGCGCTGCGCGCCTTCCAGGTAGTTTTTCCGCTTTAGCGCGGTCTGCAGCCCCGGTGCCTCAGGGTTGCTGAGGGCCTGGCGGGTGCCCGGGTTCACCGACCGTGGTCTGGTCGTAGTTCCACGGCATCCACCTGCCCGGGTCCGCCCGGACTGCTTCCGGGTTCCTGACCACCGCCATCATGTAGTCGAAGGGGTTCACCCCGTTCGCCCGGCAGGTCTCGATCACCGTCATGAACGTGTCACCGACGTCCGCTCCCCTCAGGCGGGGCAATGGGGTCAGATCTGTCCATTTGACAATTGGTCGAGGAGGGTCGTAACGAAGGCCTGCATTTCAGGGCTGTTCGGTGTCCGCTTCCAGAACCTGCGGATGCCTTGCGCGGCGGCGGCATAGCTGACACCCGGCTCCT
>CAINWP010000070.1 GCA_903854475.1 uncultured Verrucomicrobiota bacterium | reverse complement strand
TATGGCCGAACAAAACGACACGCGCATTCCGGTGACCGTCCTCACGGGCTTTCTCGGCGCCGGCAAGACCACCCTGTTGAACCGCATTCTGACAGCCAACCACGGTAAGCGGATTGCGGTCATCGAGAACGAGTTTGGTGAAATCGGTATCGACAACGAACTGGTCATCCAGGCCGACGAGGAGATCTTCGAGATGAACAATGGTTGCCTTTGCTGCACTGTGCGCGGCGACCTCATCCGAATTCTCGGCCAGCTCATGAAGCGGCGGAATAAGTTCGACTATGTGCTGGTGGAAACGACCGGCCTGGCCGATCCCGGCCCGGTCGCTCAGACCTTCTTCAGCGATGAGGAAATCAAGGAGAGCTTCCGCCTCGACGGCATCGTGACGCTGGTGGATGCCAAGCACATCTCCCTCCATTTGCACGATGCACCGGAAGCCAAGGCGCAAATCGCTTTCGCCGACCGCATCATCCTCAACAAGACCGACTTGGTGACGGCCGACGAGTTGGCTCATCTCGAGCGCCAGGTTCGAGCTATCAATCCGGTCGCCAAGCTACTGCATGCCGAGCAATCCAATTTGTCGGTCGATCAGGTGATCCACCTGCACGCTTTCGATCTGAGCCACAAGCTCACCTTGGATGGTGATTTTCTGGAGAAAGCTCTGCCGTTCGAATGGAGTGGTACCCTTCATCTCGATGCGGGCGATTACTCTCTGCGGCTCGACGCCGGTCCGGATGCCGTGATGGGCGCCGTGTTGCTCCAATTGGATACCCGTAGCCACAAGCACGATCATTCTGACGCCGATCACGGTCACAGCCACGACCACGGCCACGACCATTCCCATGCTGACCATGATCACGGTGACGCGCACGCGAAGGACGAGCACGGTCATGATCACGCGAAGGACGACCACGACCACGGTCATGACCACGACCACGGTCACGACCACGGCGAGGAGTGCGGGGGTGGGCTGCACGATGCATTGCACCAGGCCGAAGAAATTGCCGAAGGAGTCTTTAGTGGCATCGGAACGGCGGTTCGCATGGGTGGAGTGATTAAGCCGGGCAAGACGCTCTATAAGTTGATCCTGGGTGAGGACGGGATCACGGCGACGTTGCGCATTCCGACCCACGGCAATTATGCCCTCTTCACTCAACATGGGTTGGAGGAGTTCAAAGGGCGCGTGGAGCGGGAGGGTCAGACGGTTGAGCCGACTCATGTTCATGAGCACGGCGGTCATGGTCACACTCACACTCACGACGAGACCGTCTCCAGCGTGGGCATCGAAGAGCGTCGTGAACTCGACGCCAAAAAACTCAACGCGTGGCTGAGCGAACTCCTTCAAACCAAGGGGCAGGATATCTTTCGCATGAAGGGCATCCTCAACATCAAGGGACAGGCCAATCGCTTCGTGTTCCAAGGTGTTCACATGCTCTTCGAGGGCAAGCCCGATCGCCCCTGGAAGGAGGAACAGCAGCGCAAGAGTCAGTTGGTCTTTATCGGACGCAACTTGGACCGCGAGGCGTTGAACGCGGGATTCCGGCGCTGCCTGGCTTGAGTGGATGGATTGTCGCCGCTGTCTTTGATCTGTGATGAATGCTCCGCTTCGACCCGCTGAGTGGGTTCTCGATCTTTCTGAACCCATCGCCGCCCTAGGGGGCTCGCCGGATGGGAGTCTTATCGCGGCTTTGGGAACCGAGGGTTCGGCCTGGGTGGTTGAGGCCTCATCGGGACGCCGTATTCACGCCTTTCAGGCCCATGAGGGAGGAGGGTTTCGGCTCGTCTGGAATTCTTCGGCCACCGGCTTCGCGACCACGGGTCAGGATGGGCAGGTCCGGTTCTGGGATCCGGTGACTGGAACTCAAGTCGAGTCTTTGCCTATGCCCTCGGCCTGGGTGGAGCAGCTCGCGGGTTCTCCCTCAGGAGATCGATTGGCCGCCGCTTCCGGCAAGACGGTGTGCATTGGGCGGGCCAGTGGGGGCGGTGGAACCAGTGGCGCCGCTGGGATCAGTTGGGCCCACACCCTCGGCGGTCATCGCAGTACGGTGGCGGCCTTGGCATGGTCGGCTGACGGTCGATCTTTGGGCGTCGCCTGCTATGGCGGAGTGAGTGTGTATGACTCGGAAACCGGCCGCGTGACGGCGGAGTTGCCGTGGAAGACGAGTCTGGTTTCGCTGGCGATTTCGCCGGATGGGCGCTGGGTAGTGGCCGGCACTCAAGAGAACAGCGTACAGATTTG
>CAINWP010000069.1 GCA_903854475.1 uncultured Verrucomicrobiota bacterium | reverse complement strand
CATGGGCTCCGATGGTTACTACCCTCCCGACAAGCACGGTTCACACGCGCTCGATGTCTTCGCTCTGGGACGCACCCTCTACGAGGTCTGGAGCGGCTTTGACCGCTATCAGTTTCCAAGCCTGCCAAACCGATTGCTCAAGACCCCGGATTGGGAATCGCATGGCTGGATGTTGAACGAGTCTTTGATCCGAGCGACGGACGTTCGGATCACCCAACGCTTCTCCAATGCAGCCGACTTCGAGAAGGCGCTTTCTGAGGCCGATGAGGGGCGAACCCGACTCTCCCGACGCAAGGCGGCCGCAGCGCTACTGACCCTGGGTGCCGCGGCCGGCGGATTCTACATCGTACGACACCTACCCTCCCACCATGCGGTATGGCACCACCGATCCAAGGCCCGGTTCGGATACGAGCAATGGAACGCCAACGAGCTCACCTGTGACTGGAACAATCGGATGCTCTACTGCGTCACGGCCGATGCTCGAGGATCCTTCTTTCAGCGCTACGACTTGGATCGTTTTCAATGGAAATACACCGCCTACCCTAAGGGCCCTCAGCGCATCATCTTTTCCACCTTTTCGCCATGGTCGGAGGATCTATTTTTTTGTGAATCGATTTCCGGTCAGGTTTTCCGCATGCCCCTAGATGGCTCCCCACCGGAGCCCATACCTACCAAACTGTTAAACCAGTTAGATTTTACGGGATCGGGTTACGTCAACCCGATCCACCGTCGCATCGGCCTGTTTGCCGGATACGGCAATTTCCGAGTGCACAACCGCCGCCACGAATACGACTCCAAGACCGGGCTGTGGGAACAAATCTCCGAGACCTCGCCCCTGTTGCCTTGGCCTCGAACAGCCACGCAGATTTTTCCAGGAAAAGACCGTAAGACTTGGTTTATGCTAGGCGGCTCCGGAAACCGGGAGGGACGTGAAGGGCTTCGGGAAGCGAACCTCAAATCCTTCACAGGCACCTTCTACCCGTTGGGGGATTTTTGGCGACTCGATCTAACGACTCAACAGTGGCATCCGTTGCTAGGTATCCAAGAGTGGACCCCACCGGGACTGCGAAAAGGGATTTATCACCCGACTCTGGATTCGGTGCTCTTCCTCACAGGCAGCGAACCGACCCGACAGACTCAAGCACACGTTCATCTGTGGACCGAATCCGGAGAACATCTACCTCGAGCCCTACCCAATCGAGGTGACTCACCTCCTGCACTGTTCCGCTGCTGGACGCTGCTCGTCGAACCCGGTTCGGGGGATCTTTGGGTCTTCGCCGATGAGGGGATTTTTACGGTCAAGATCCTGGCCGCCTGAGTCTTCAGCCGGTGTCATCCCGCGCATCGAAGAAACGTCCGCATGGGTATTCACATGCAGAGTTTGCAACCCACCGGGTTGCACCCACCGGAGAGCCCTGCAATTCTGGACATCGGCAGAGAGCGGAGTTGTCCAACTAAAAAATCACTTCCGCCAAAAAACGGAGAGGTGACAGACTCAAGTCGAAATAAAAAACTCCGTTCGAAAACGCTTGATCCAAGAGCTCCTCGTCCGTAGCTTCGCGACTCCTTTGTGCACCCGTAGCTCAATTGGATAGAGCGGCTGACTACGGATCAGCAGGTTCCAGGTTCAACTCCTGGCGGGTGCACCAGGTTTTTCATTCTCGGCTCGTTCCGCTTGTCTCAGAGCCGTTCCGGAATCCACGGAAGGTTGCCGTTTTGGATTTTGCGGTTTTGCCAAGTCATCGAATCCGTTTTCTTCTGGAATAGATGCCAGCGCTTCTTCTTTCCCCCGGATGAGGCCCAATGCGTTCGGAGCTCACCAGACTTGATAAGAATTCGCTAGGGCAACCGACAGGCCGAGGCCAGATCGATGATCCGTTGAGTTTCTGGGCTCAGTGGTTTTTTAAACCGGCAAGTTTCTTCGGTTTTCACACCGTCACTGACAGTTGGATTTTGCCCCTCCCGGATGTCGCCCGCGGACCTCCTCGGTAGGGACCAATCGCCGCGCAGTCCGCGTGTGCAGATCCTGCTCCTAGGTAGGGACCGATCTCCGAGCGGTCCGCGTGTGCAGACGCGGCGCTTTCGGAGAAATCGCCCTACCTCGGAAGTGCGCGGGTACGGTGGAGTTTGCGGCAGGAATCCGCGATGTAGCTCGATGAGCCTCCTAGGCTGATTCTGCT
>CAINWP010000068.1 GCA_903854475.1 uncultured Verrucomicrobiota bacterium | reverse complement strand
TGTCAGTGACGGTGTGAAAACCGATTAAATATGCCGGTTTGAAAATCACCGTCCCCAGAAACTCAACGGATCATCGATCCGGCATCGGCTTGTAGCTTGTCGAAGCGAATTCGGATCAGGTCTGTTGGGCCTTGAACGCATTGGGCCTCCATCGAAAGAAGGAAGAAACGCGGACGCTCATCTCGGAAGAAAACGTCCGTAAGAACCTGGCAAAACCGTGGATTTCAAACCGGCAACTTTCAGAGGGTTCCGGAACGGTGCTGACAGCCACTGAAAGGGAGAAGGTTTTCAGGCGCGACTATTCCCGGAGAAAATCATTCGGGAAGAAGCCAGTTTTAACTGCTGCCACACCCTCCGCCACCTCCGCAGCCCGAGGATCCACACCCTGAGGAACCGCAACCGGAAGATCCGTCCGAATGGCCGTGATGTCCGCCGCTCGAATCGGCTGCGCAACCGCTTCCGATGCCTCCGCTTCCGCAACCGTTTGAATCGTGCTTGGAGGCGGAATTGCTGCCGGAGCCGCCGCCGCGGGCGGTGCGGAACATGAGCCAACCCAATCCTGCGGCCACCACAAAGAGGGAGGCCATGACGAACAAACCATTGCCGATGAGTGCCTCGCCGTTGACCTCCGAACAGCCGACCGCCGCGCCGGAGAGTCCGAGAATTCCCAGCAGGCCGAAGCCTGTTCGTCGCAGAGCGCGCTTGGGCAGGCACCAGTGAGAGGCCCGATCGATCCGTTGCCAGCGGGCCTGAGGAGCGAAGCGCACTTCGGGCTCAGGCCAGATGTCGGCCGGGGGTTCAGAGTTGAAACACCGGCGATAGCTGGCGCGGGTGGCCTCATAGTTTTCCAGGAATCGGTCATCTTCGGCGGAGCCGCCCCGGGTGGGTCCGTGGTGCAATCGATGTTGCAGCACATGGGTGCAAAGTTCGTCCCAGTAGGAGCGGCTATAGACCAGATGCAGGTGCCAAGCCTGGTCGATCTCATCGGATGGGGTGACCGAGTGGCCGGCCCGCAAGGCGAGGAAGAGAAAGCGTCGGTATTCTTCGATGACCCGTTGGGCGAATCCGAGGTGCCAACCGTTCTCACGGGCCAGTCGTTGAGTGAAGCTCAGCGCGTCGCCGATGTTATCCAATTCAAAGGCGACCAACCGATTCCAAAGGGGATCTTCGTTCAATGTCATGATGCCTTCGAGGAGGGTTTGAATTTCCGATGCGGGAGGACTTGTACAATTCCGCTCTCTAAATAAATACCGAACCGCCGGGCTTAGATTGTCAAATTCACAGAAGGGGTCGGTCTCACCTATTTACACAAAAGGGGGCACTCTATACTATAGTGTTGTAGTTTCCGGGGCTCCGCGGGACCGGGCCTGCGCTCGCAGGGAAGCTTGGGGGAGGATAGAGCTTTCGCGCTGTGCGCGAGGGGAGGGTTTGATCGCTTCCAATGCTCGCTCCAGCCCGATCCCGCTGCCGCTGGGTGAAGTATTAGGGGTGCGGTCGGTCCAAAGGGTTGTTAATTGATTGTGTGTGGTCGTCGGAGGGCGGTGGTGGGGCTCCTAGGGATCGGCTCCGAGGGGTCATTCTTGTCGAGTCCACCTGGAGACATTTTCAAAAGATTCAGGACATTCGTTGCGGGGAGGGTTGATTCGGGGGCGAGTTGTGATTCCTATGGCAGGACCATGTTGTCGATTCTATGGAGACTTCGGGTGGCGGTGATGACGTTGCCGCTGTGGGTATTGTTGGCCAGTCCGGGGCGGGCGGCCAATCTGCGGGGAGTGGCTTCTATCCAATCGACACAAATCCTCGAACACACTCGGGTCCTGGCGAGTGACGAGTTCGAGGGGCGTGGTCCGGGCACTCCGGGTGAGGCCAAGACGGTGGGTTATCTGGTGCAGCAATTTCGCCGCGCGGGTCTTCAGCCAGGGATGCCTGACGGATCTTGGACTCAGGATGTCCCTATCGTGGGGGTGAAGTCTTCGGTGGGCTTTACTCTCGGGGGAGAAGCGCTGGTGGGGCCTCAGGATTATGTGGCCTGGAGCCCTCGTCTCGGTGGTGATGTGGCGGTGCCCGAAAGCGATGTGCTCTTCATGGGTTACGGGATCCACGCTTCGGAGTACGGATGGAATGACTTTCGTGATGTGGATGTGCGGGGCAAGACGATCGTCGTCCTCATTAATGATCCGCCAATTCCCGATCCGGCCAATCCTGACCAGCTCGATCCGAAGTGGTTCGGTGGCAAGGCCATGACTTATTATGGCCGTTGGACTTACAAGTTCGAGGAGGCGGGTCGCCGGGGTGCGGCTGCGGTGTTGATTATCCATGAGACGGCCCCGGCTGCATATCCGTGGTTCGTGGTGATCAACTCTTGGGGTCGTGAGCGCTTCGATTTGGAGTCCAATCACTCCCCTCGGAGCGACATCGCGGGCTGGCTGAGCCTGGAGCGGGCACAAAAGCTCTTCGCAGCCAATGGCACCACCTATGAGGCCATGAAGGAGGCTGCCAGGAAGCCGGGTTTTCGACCGGTGACCTTGAAGCAAAAGGCGGCGTTCACGGCACACAATGAGTCCCGCTCGCTGAAATCCAAGAACGTGCTTGGGATGGTTCGGGGGCGCGATCCGAAGCTCCGCGACGAGTGGGTCGTGGTTACCGCGCACTGGGATCACTTGGGCCGCAACGCGAGCCTCGAGGGCGACCAGATCTTTAACGGGGCCGCCGACAACGCCATCGGCACGGCTGGACTCCTCGAACTGGCCGAGGCGTTTGGCACCGCCTCCAAGGCGCCGAAACGGTCCATGCTCTTTCTCTCGGTGACGGCCGAGGAGCAGGGGCTCTTGGGTGCGGCGCATTATGTGGCGCAGCCGGTCTACCCCTTGGCGAAGACGGTGGCCAATCTCAACATGGATGGAGCCAACCAGTGGGGGCGGACCCGTGACCTTCGCCAAATCGGCCGGGGTGCTTCAACGATCGATGCGGTCCTGGATTCCGTGGCCAAGTCCCGCGGTCGGGTGGTTTTGCCGGACGCGCATCCCGAACGCGGGGGCTTCTACCGCAGCGATCATTTCGAGCTCATGAAGGGCGGCGTGCCGGCGTTGTACATCAAGGCCGGTGATGACTACCTCGGCAAGCCGACCGGATATGGCGAGGCCAAGGTCAATGAGTACATCGAGCGCGATTACCACAAGGTCAGCGATCAGGTGAAACCTGACTGGGATCTCAGCGGGGCCGCCGAGGACTTGCGCTTGTATTACGACATTCTCTGGCGTCTGGCCGAAGACCGTCGCACCCCGCAGTGGAATGTGGGCAGTGAATTCAAGGCGGCCCGTGAGGCTTCGATGGCTCCGCGGAAGTGAAGGGCCGACGCGGTGGGTTAATCCGTGGGCTCACATCCGGGCAGTGCCGCCTCGTGACAGTGGCCACTTCAATTTCCGTTCCCTTTCGATGGAGGCGTAGAAACCGATGCGGCCTTGTCGAGTGGCGACGTCTCGAGCGGCGGTATCGTCGGGGGCGGCAGAATGGTCGCTTTGGGGGCTGGGCGAGTCCGTTGTCGGAAGAATCCTCCGGAGGCGAAGCTCTTCCAAGCCGACCCGAGCCAACCCAGCACGGAGATCGCCAACCACAACGCCCAGAGCAGCATCGCGAAGCGGTACCACCAGATGGACACCGAGACACAGCTGCACATCGGCAGGGAGGTGCCTTCGCTGCGGGCTTGGAACCAGCGGAGGAGGGTGCTGGTGGAACCGTTGCCGAGAATGAACATCTTCGGGTTACCCAAGAGTCCCGCACTCACCGCAAAGAGGAGGATGCCCAGAGCCGTGGCCGTTAGCGCCACCAGTCCCACCTGGGAGGCATTGTACCCCAGCCAGTGCAATGTCTGGAACCGCTCATGCCCACGCCATTGCAGCAGGAAGAACCAGCCAATCACCGTGAAGGCAGCCCAGAGCGGTACCTGGGTCAGACCGATCATGAGGAGCATCCACTGCAACGAGCGCAGCGGAGACTTTGGGATGCAACCGAGTGCCACGGCCATGAGGAGCGAGGTCAGCAAGATCACCCAGAAGCGCACGGCCGGTCCGCGTCGGGGACCCGAGGCCCACAACACCCAGCGATCTTCACCAACACCCAGTGAACTCTGGATGTTGGCGCTTTCGACCGGCAAGCGTACGGCGCCATTGTTGGCGCTGAAACCCAGTGGCAGGTTTTCTTTCCAGCCCACCGAAAGCAGTTGCTCGCCGGGTCGCAGTGGGATCACCAACTTGGAGCCCTCCCGACGGACGGGGATTTCTCGGCCCAAGTGGGTGAGCCGTGTGATATCGGCCTCGGCGGGCAGCTCGATGAGAAAATCTTCACCGAGGCTGCAGCGGATGGACAGATGGAGGGTGGAAAGGCGTTGGCGTTGCCCGACAGTCACTTCGTGAATCGCTCGATTCAGGGTCACCGTGGCCCCAGCGATGCCTTCCGGACGGTGGACCTTCAGGTTCACCGTCTCTCCGGGCCACGGTTGCCAGACGGGCTCTAGTTGGGTGTTGCCGGATTCAAAGACCGGAGCCAAGCCAGACAGCGACACGTTCCACACCGGTGAGGCGACCAGGTGCCAGCGTTCGATCCAAGTGTCGGTGGGGCGGGTGGTTAAGGTGAGCGTCTCCACCGGGGCCAGGCTGCTCTCCCACGAAAACGCAGTGTCTTGCGCCCCGAGGCGGACCTCCATGCCGCCGTCTTGCACGACCCGTCCTTGCGACAAGACATTCTCGCCGGGCAACAGAGGGATGCGCATCGACACCGCCTTGCCCACGGGCGAAAGACGTTGGATCACGGTTTGGAGTTGCCACTGCAAGCCCAGCTCCAGACGGCGCTGCACGGCCACGATTGGCTGGAGATCTTGGCGATCATACGTGGCGGCCGCTGCAGCCACTTTCTGTTTCGGTGAGAAGAAGACTTGTTGTTCTGGGACCCCATCGGCACGGACTCCGACTACGGTCCAGTCCGGGGCATCGATGGACACCTGACGCGGCTTGAGTAGGTAGCTCCATTCCCAGTCGCCGGTGTTGGACAGCAAGGCCTCCACGCGGACCCGATGGACACCAGGAGGCAGCACGGTCCACAGGTAGCCATCGTCTCGACGCAGTGCGGCAGCCCACCGCCCGTTGACCACCACCGAGAGCGGGGAGTAGGCCGGAAGGCGTCCAGGCAGTGGGACGGCCGTCTCGGCGGCGCAGTGGACTTCGACGTCCATCAGGAGCTGTTGGCCGCTGAGTTTCATGGCGACGGCCGAAATGCTGGCCGCATTCGGGAAGGCGTCCGATTTCTCCAACAACCGCTGTCGGAGGGTTTCCAGGGTGGTCGCGTCTGGAATGCCGGCTGGAGTCGTTGGTGCCGCCACCGGAGCAGCGGCCAATTGCTGGATAGGTGCCTGGACCGGTGCCCGGCTCGGTGGGTTCACCCGCACCGGAGCCTCGGCCGCCTGCAAGGACGTGCCGGTGAAAACGGTCGAGGCCAACCACAAGAGCGCGGTGATGGCCGCTGTTGTAGCCATGGGAACCCGCGGATTCGTGTGACTCGTGGGACGAGCCTCCGATCGCCCCGATCCACCGTGCCTCAACAGTGTGGCACCGAGGGCCAGCAGCAGGGCGGTTCGAAGGAGGGTGAGCAGCCGTTCGATCGATTGCGGGATGAGCACCGGGTGCAACCGCTGCGAACCTTGGACTGGGCCATTCCATCCGAAGCTGACCGAGCGCCAGGTCCATTCCGGCAACCCGGGGCCCGTTTGGATCCGTGCCTTGACGTCTTGTCGGAGGTTCTCGAAGGCCCCCTGCGACTGGGCCGGGGCGGCCGGTGAATCGGACGCGATCGAAGCCGTCGTGGTTAATCCGTAGCGTTGCATTAGCGCCTTCGATGAAGCCCCCGCACGCCGGGGCAACTCAGCAGTGTTCGACACCGCCGCAGCGTCCACGCCGTCCACCCGCTCGCCGGGGATGGGCGTGGGTGTGACTTCGGTCCGTTCGAGTTGCGGGTACAAGGCCTGCTGGATTTGGCGCGTTAGGAAGGGAACGAGGAAGAAGAGCAACGTGCCGACAGAAAGCACTTGTGCGATGCGCAGTAAACGCCGGCCCAGACCTTGAGGGATATGGGGTTCGAGGGCGATGGGCACCAAGAGGATGAGCCACAAGAACTTGGGTGCGCCGTACTCATGGTACGAGAGACCGAAGGCGACAAAGGCCAAGAGTGCGGTGGCCCAACCTCGGATCCGGAAGACCGCCAGGGTGAAGATGAGCAGCAGGAACAAATCGAGCAACGTCCACGCGGTGAGCCAGTCACCGTGGACCCAATCGGCTCCGAAGAGGGCAAAGAGTCTCCAACCAGGTGGCAGGTTCAAATGCACTCGGACCGATTCCGCATCGGAGCGCCAACCCGTCGCCGGCAAGGAAGTCGGGTGCGACAACCGACCGATGGCTTCCACGTCGACAGTTCGGGAGCGGAGTTCGACACCGATGGCCCCGTTCTCCGGATTGCGGGTGATGAGTTGACCTTCGCCACCGCTGCGTACGGATCCTAACTCTTGGCCCTCGGCTGAATCGAGACGCCAGACCTGCTGCATTTGGCCAGAAATATGGTCCTGAAAGGTCAGACCCTGTCCGCCCTCGTCGAGCCATAGCTCTCGCACGATGGTCAGGCCCGCGGGCTTCTGGGTTCCCATGCCGCGCATGCGTTCCACCAGTTTGAGGGTCGTGGCGACATCCCAGCGGTACACCGGCAGGCCCTGCCAGGCTTTTGGAAAATAGCTTTGGGATGGATCGATGGCCGGGGGGCCGACGAACTCCATGACTCGGAACTCAGGCCGAGCTCGGAATGCGACCAACTCGTCGGCCACCGGCTTGCGGGTCCCGCGGGCGAACTGGATCTCCCGGGGGTTGTCCAAACGGAAGGCGTCGAGGCGGAAGGTCCACGTGCCGGCCCGCACCTGGACTTTGGCGTGCCCCGATTCGTCGACGCTCACGGGAATGGGTGACTGGATCGCCGCCAGTTTCCACCCCTCGGGCAGCAAGGCTCCCAGATCTTCCTCACGGCTCTTGCCCGCGACGGTCAATTCCACTTCCTGGCGCCACCACAGGGGAATCCCGTCCTCGAGGACCGAATAGAGTTTCACACTCAGGAAATTGCGCTCGGTGGTTTCTGTGGTGCCATCACGCCGAAGCCAGAGCAGTCCTTGCGCATCCCAGGCGGGGTTCTCTACCACCTTGCCATCCCGGCTGAGGGCCAGAATTCCCAGAGAGGTAGGGATGCGAAGATTTTGGGGCAGCTCGCTCCACCGGTAGCGCCCCTCGAGTCGGGTGTCACCGGCGACAACTCGCACCGAAGGAACTCCGTCCCGTTCGACCACGACCATGGGTCTGCCTCCGGCCTGAATATCTTGAGGCCAGATTTCAGAACCACCGGGCAGCGGAATCCACGTGTCGTGGAACGCCGTCACCGACAGGGCAAAACTCCCTCCGGAGTGGGTCACCTGAAGCTCCAGTCGGGAGGGCCAGAAGCATCGGTGGGTCTTCGTATCGGAATAGGGTGTCGGGCAGAAGCGGTGTGGGTCGTTCCAGGTGGCCCAGGATTCCCACGCTTGGAGAGACGGAGGAATCGTGCGGACCTCTTGGGCGGTCCCGGAGAGCTCGACCGACAGAAAAGCCAAGAGGAATAGCAGGAAGCCTGTCGAGGAGTTCATGGCGTTGGACTTTGACGATCTGCGATTTGCGGAGCCAATCGATAAACTGGATTCGGGCATCGAGAAAACCAATGAGGTTGTTTTCCGCCCGGCGGATCCGTAGTAACTGGGGTCGATACCTTGGCGATACCCCCTGGAGGCCGAAGTCGGCAACCGGGATTTTCTTCAGGGTTGGACTTTGGTTGGATTCGATCTTCTTCAGCCTACCGTTTGACGGATGGCACAACTAGTGGCAGTAGGCATGTGTGTTCGGTGGCCCAGACACCCGGACCTCCTCTGATCATCCATGCCTATGAATTCGCCAGAGACCCCGGTGCCCCTCGATTCCATTGAGTGGGGATTCCGACAAATCGATCAGGACATCCGATGGTTGGCCGATTCACTGGCGGAGGTGCTTTCCGGCTTAGGAGAAGACGAACTGGCGCGCTGGATTCCGTGGA
>CAINWP010000067.1 GCA_903854475.1 uncultured Verrucomicrobiota bacterium | reverse complement strand
ACTGAACAATCCCAAAGGAGGCAACCCTGCGCAGAGGACGGAAGTTGGCGGCGGCAGCAAGTTCAGGTTTCATTCAGCGGAGATGCATGATCATGGAGAGTGGGCGGAGTTCGGGTCCAGGATCAGTGTGGTCTATACACGTAAATTGAGGGATTTTGAAGCCCAGGTAATCAACGCTTCCCACAGCCAACGACCTCACGCCACCGCCGTCGCAGGCAAATTTTGATCGCACCGGCGCCGGACCCGAGCAACCCGTTGATTCCAACGCCCCCTGAGAGCGGCCATCGCAAATTGCTCTAGGCGCGCTTCCTCTAAAAAATCCACCCTAATTCCCATGGCTGACCTGACGCACCTCTTCGCCCAAAATAAAGCTTGGGCCGCCAAGATCACCCAAAGCGACCCGGAGTTTTTTCAAAAACTCTCCCGCCAACAAAACCCCGAGCACCTGTGGATCGGCTGCTCCGACAGCCGCGTACCCGCCAACGAAATCATCGGCCTGTTGCCCGGCGAAGTCTTCGTCCACCGCAACATCGCCAACGTCGTCGTCCACACCGATCTGAATTGTCTCTCTGTGATCCAATTCGCCGTCGATGTGCTGAAAATTAAACACATCATGGTCGTGGGCCACTACGGCTGCGGCGGCGTGCGCACCGTGCTGCGCTGCGAACGCGTGGGCCTCGCCGACAACTGGCTCCGCCACGTCCAAGACGTCCGCGAAAAACACCAGTGTCGCCTTGATGCCCTGCCCGGTGAACCCGCCCAGCACGACCGTCTTTGCGAACTCAACGTCATCGAACAAGTCGCCAACGTCTGCCAAACCACGATCGTCCAGGACGCTTGGGCACGCGGCCAAAACGTCACAGTGCACGGCTGGATCTACGGCCTTAAAGACGGTCTTTTGCGCAACCTCAACACCAGCGTCGCCAACCCCGCCGATCTACCCACCGCACAAGCCGCCGCCCTCGCGGCGCTCTGAGGGATTGGGGATCGGGGTCGCGGGGATTGATGGGAATTGGGTCAGTCAACGATTCCTGACTATTTGAAGGCGACCAAATTCCTGGACGTTTCCAATGGGTTGACCTTCCGGATCGGTTGTCTCCGAAGGCCCGTGGCTCCCAGCAACCGGGAGTTCCCATTGCCTTGAATGCCTGCTAGTTCAGAAGTTTGGAAGGTAGGAACGACAACCTCGCCTACGAAAAAGGGGTCAGAAAAGGGGTCAGTTCTTGATAATGATATATAAAGCGGCCAAAGCCACTCCCCCGTCATGGCCCGCAAGTTAAGAGTCGAGTATGCTGGCGCGATTTATCACGTCATGAATCGCGGTGACCGGCGCGAGCGGATTTTCATGGACGATGCGGATCGCCAGCGCTTCGTTGAGACGCTGGGCTAGGCTTGCGCTAAGACGGGCTGGCAGGTTCACGCCTATGTCCTCATGCCGAATCATTTTCATTGGGTGGTCGAGACGCCGCAGTCAAATCTGGTCGCCGGGATGAAATGGTTGCTGGGCACTGACACGAGTCGCTTCAACCGGCGTCACAAGCTCTTCGGCCACTTGTTCTCTGGGCGCTACAAGTCGCTGATCGTGGACGGATCGGGCAGCGGTTATCTCAAGAGCGTGGGCGATGACGTCCACTTGAATCCGGCGCGAGCGAAACTGGTGGTGGCGGATGCGCCCTTGGAGAGTTTTGCCTGGAGCAGTTGGCCGGCGTACTTGCTTGCGCGCTCGAAACGTCCGGCGTGGTTGCGGGTGGATCGGTTGCTCGGCGCGTGGGGCATCCCCGAGGACAGTCCGGCGGGGCGGCAACGGCTTGAGCAGGCGTTGGAGGAACGGCGCAGCGCGGAGGAAGGCGAGGAGTTCAAGCCGATTCGGCGTGGTTGGTGTCTAGGCGAGGAGAAGTTTCGGGAGGAGTTGCTGACGCAGATGAGCGAGCGGATGGGGGCGCAGACGACGATGACGGTGGGATGGATCGCCGAGCGTCTGGCGATGGGCACGCGCGGTTATCTGAACCATCTCTTGTATCGCCGGAGGAAGCTGGACGGGGAGTAGCCAATATCAAGAACCGACCCCTTTTCGACGATGACGGTCGGATGGATCGCCGAACGTCTGGCGATGGGAACGCGCGGTTATCTAAATCATCTCTTGTATCGCCGGAGGAAGCTGGGCGGGAAGTAGCCAATATCAAGAACTGACCCCTTTTCTGAGCGACCTTCTATTCCGCTCTGCGCCAGATGAGTCGTGATGCGCAGTTTTTTTGTTTATCATCGTTGATTTCGACTGAAAACGGGCGAATCTCGAGAAAACCAGCAACAAACATGCTCTCCTCATTCTTCATTCGAAACTTCCGCTCGATCTTGGAGCTTCGTTTGGATTTCTCGTTTGCCGAAGGCAAAGCACCCAATGGATTTAAGTCCCTCGTGGTGATGCCCTTCCTTGATGCTGGCGACGGTCAGCGCTTTGTGTCCTGTGCGGCGTTCTTTGGGGCAAACGCTGCAGGCAAGTCCAACATTCTCAAAGCGTTCCTAACACTTAAACTACTGCTCAAAAACGGAACCGCCCTGGCAGAGGTTTTCGAACCGAACTTACTCAACCCCAAGTTCAAGGAAACCACTTTCGAGATCGAATTCTGGCTCGACGGCCAATGCTTCGTCTATCGGATCGCATTCTCCGCTTTATTAATCACAGAGGAGTCTCTGCTAAAGAATGGGATACCGGTATTCACCATCCAACAATTGGATCCAGATTTCTCTCCGGAAATACTCTCCGACACGTATACAAAAAAGAAGCTCTCGGAGATCATCCGTGTTGAATGTTCCGACGGGAATGGACGACAGACTAAGCCCTTTCTGCATCGAATCGGCCTCGGCTATCCCGGCCTTCATGCCGATCTCAAAAGCGCCTTCGGCTTCTTCGAAAGCGGCCTAATCTACTTTTCCAACGAGCACCCCATCCCGCTTCCAGTTGCGGTCGAAGTGCTAGCAAGTTCGCTGCAGGGCGATGAAACTGCTGCTTTGCACGAAATCACCGATGTCGTCCGCCGCCTCGACATTGACATCGCCGCGATCGAAATCGTGCAGCGCGAGACCGCGCAGGAAAAGGCTATCCTGCCCGGTGATGTTGTCCGGATTAACACGCAGACGGGGGTGCGACACTCGCTTCAGATTACGGCCACACACCAGAATGTTTCCGGTGAACCAACACTGCTCGATTTCTTCAAACACGAGTCCGCAGGTACTCAACGGCTTGCTGGGCTCGTTGGCCTCATCCTCTACGCGCTCAAGACCGGAAGCGTCTTCCTGGTGGACGAATTGGAGTGTTCCCTGCACCCGCTGCTCATGCGCGAGATCGTGCTCCTGTTCAAGAAACGCCGCCACAATCCCAAAGGTGCCCAGATCATCTTCACCACCCACAACACCGACATCCTCGACGACTCTATTTTGCGACTCTCCGAGATTGCACTCGTCCGAAAAACTGCCGCCAACGGCACCATGGTGCGTCGCCTTGTGGAGGCCAAGAAAGCTGGCGAAGACATCCGCAACGTCACCAATTTCCGAAGACAATATCTCGCCGGCTTCTACTCTGGCGTGCCACACCCAGCACTCTGAATCTTGCCGATGACCATCAAGCGTCACCTCATTGTTTGCGAAGGAGAGTCCGAGTGGAGCTACCTCCAGCGCCTACAAGCCTTCCTCGATGGCCAAGAGGTGCCGCCCGGCGCTTTCGAGGCGCCGCTCCGCTTCATCGGTCCTACGCACGCAATCGCCAAAAATGGAGCCTTTGGAAAAATCAAGCGCACCTACAGTCAGACCCGCAAAGACAACAAGACCGCCTCCATCCAGGTCTGGGCCGACTTCGATCTCTACCGCCGAAACGACAACCAGTCTGGCGACCTCTACGCAGCCAAAACTGCCGGCATCCCTGATTTTCTCTTCTCCTTTCACAATTTCGAAGACTTCTTCGCCCTCCATCACGATGGCACGGCGCTCGCAGAGTGGCTTCGGTTTGGGGGGCTTGCGGGCCTGAACCATTTCACCAACCCTCTTCATTCCAGCGGGTATCTTCCGGAAATCGAACGGATTTTCCCCGGCTACGCCAAGCGTGGGCTTCCGGCCGACTTTGTCTCCTGGGAATCATTGCGAAACCTCAAGGCAAACCTCAGTCATCAGCCTTTGGCATCTATTCCCCACAATCTCCAGAATGTTCGCGGTTTTGCCGAGTTTCTGATTCGAGAAATTGAGGCTGCCTACCCCTTTGTCTTGGATTCGATTCCGGCAGCGTCCGCCCCTAATTCTCCGCCTCCCTGATGTCCACTATCCCATCACCCCCCCGCAAGCGCATCGAGGTCGCTCAGGCCCCTCGATAGCGTCCAAATATACGGGAAGCCCTGAAACCGCTTTGGAAAAGGCTCCCGCCGAATAGATTGAAGCTCAGGATGTGATCCAAAGCAGACATCCGACGGAGAGAAGTCTTACCTCACCCTCACCCGCCAGAACTTGGCTTGGACATTGGGATCGGTTTGCAGAGTGATTTTCACCGGGTTGCCTGAGCCTTGGCCGACAATGCGTTGGGTTTCGGTCCAAGCGCTCAGGTCAGAGGTTGCCTCCAATGCCAAGTTAACCCCGGCAGGGGCTCGAATCTCCAATCCGAAAGATCCATCGGCTTTGGGAGGCTCGATCACCACCTCAGGCTGAGTTCCCACGGGTAGCACCTTGAACGTTTGATCCGCCGAGGCCGACAGCCACAGCGGACTGCCCGGATTAATAGCCCGCACTGTGACCGATCCCTCTCCCAGCAAGGTCAACTGCTGATCATTGACTGCGGCCTGGCCGTTGAGCACCGAGAAGGTCACTGGCAGCCCAGAGCTGGCTCGAGCCGTCAGCTTCACTGGGCCCACCCCCAAGGTTTGATCTCCGATCGGTTCAAAGGTCACCACTTGAACCCCGCGACCCACGGTGAATCGATTGGTAATAACCGCGGCCGCCAACCAGTTCGCATCACCGGATTGCTCCGCTGCGATCACGACAGAACCAACTCCCGTCAGGCTAATTTGCCCGGCCATGATTACTCCCGGACCTGACATCACCCGATAGCCCACCGCCAAGCCGCTGCTGGCCTTCGCATCCAGAGCGATGAGGTTGGTGCGGTAGGTCAGGCTCGAATCCGGCGACCATGAAAGCAATTGAGCCGCCTTGGCCACGGTTACGGTCTGAGCCACCGATGCAGCCTGGTAGAGATCATTGCCCGCTTGCGATGCCTGGATCACCACCTCACCGGCACCGGTTAGAGACAATTGGTTGCCCGCGAGCGAACCTGGGCCGCTCACCACCGAATAGGTCACCGGCAACCCGGCACTGCTCGTGGCTGAGATAGACACTGGGGCATCACCGAAGGTCTTCGATCCAATGGGCCCAAAAGCCAATGTCTGGGCAGCCTTGCTCACGACAAACGACACCTGACGAACAGGGGCGGCCTCATAATTGGCATCCCCCGCCTGACTGGCTCGCATCACGACAGCCCCGACACCGGTCAATGTCAGTCGGTCATTGTTCACCGCGGCAGGCCCCGAGATCACTTCATAGATTACACCCAGCCCAGAGCTGGCTTTTCCGGTCAACGGAATGACTTCTGAACTGAACGCGCGATCAGTAACTCCATCCCAGACGAGGGCCTGTGGTGCCTTGGCCACCGGCACGGAAAGATCAGTGACGGCGGCCTCAAAGTCCGTGCTGCCGGCCTGGCGCGCTCGTAGCACCACGGTGCCAGCCCCGTTCAACTGCAATAGGTCACCGGTAACCGACCCCGGACCAGAAACCACGATGTACTCAACCAGCAAGCCGCTGCTCGGAATCGCCTGCAGCCGTAACGGCGCAGCTCCAAACACCGCCGCATTCAGACTCTGCCAGACAAGTGTTTGCGCCGCGCGAGCAACCGTCCTCTCGAATTCCGCCTGAGCCGGAGCCCATTGGTCATTTCCAGCCTGAGTCGCACGAATCCGAACGATACCGCCCCCGGTGGAAACCAGTCGACCTCCCTCTAACCGCGCGGGCCCGCTGATCACCGCCAAGGAGACAGGCAAACCGCTATCCGACTTCGCCTCGATCGGGACACCAGGCCCCAAATGAACCAATCCGAAGCCGCCTTCCACGGTCAGCGTCTGCGCTTTGAGAACGGTCACCCTCAACGGAATACCCAAAATGCTGTCGGAAAAATCAGGGCTGAAGGCGATGGGCCACACGGTGGCCGTCGCGGATAGCATGAATGGATCTTGATAAAATTTAGACGGTGCGTCGGAAGTCGGTGTCTGCCCACTCAGTGAGTAAAAAACCAACCAATCGGGCTTACCGCATCGAAACTTAATCCACGGATTCAGCGGCGCATTGACGGCCTCCGTGGCTTCGGTGCCATTCACCGCCATCACCAACTCGAAGACTTCTATGCGTGCGGAGTTGGTCACACTGATCGTGCCATCCGAAACTGCCACGGAGATCAAATTCGTAGAAGGAGCCTGGTTTCGAGCCGGCGTCCAGGCCAGTCGCCCGTCTTCCGCCAGCACCAAATTGGTCGGACCAGCAACAATCTGGTAAGTCAGCCTATTGGCCGGCAGATCAGCATCGGTCACATCCATCTTCAAACTCACCGTTTGTCCGAAAAGAATCCGTTGATCAGCCCAAGCAGCCACCTGAGGCGGCTGGTTAACTTCCGTCACAGTCATCGTGAACGAGCGCTCAGCCATTGCACCACCTGCATCGGTCACACTGAGAGTAACCGAATAAGTTCCGGGGCCTTGGCTCTCCAAGGGAGTCCAGCGGAGTTCACCGGTGTTGGCATCCAAGGTCATTCCCGGCGGGTTTGTTTTTAACCCATAAGCCAACGCTTGCGCAGGCAGGTCGGAATCCGTTGCCCGGACAATGATCGACCAGGCCGCCCCTTCCGGCACCGTCACATCAGCCAGAGCTGCCAGCGTTGGAGGATTGTTCACCTCGGTCACCGTCAGCCGCACCGTCGTCTGGGAAGCCATCGGCGGTTGTCCGTCATCGGCCACCTCGATGACAAAGTCCACAGTGCTCCCGCCATCCCTTTCAGAAGGAGTCCAACTTAAGACACCGCTCTTGGAATCCACAGAAGCACCGCTGGGGCCGCTGACTAACCGGAACATGAGCCCATTGGCGGGCAGATCAGGATCGGAGGCGGTTAGAGTCTGAGTCCATGCCGTGCCTTCCGCGACCGCAGTGGCCGCCACCGTGTTGATGACCGGCGGGCGGTTCACCTCCAAGACTGTCACAATGAATTCATTGGTGGCGGTCAGCGATCCGTCCGACACCTCCACTTTCACCGTATACGGCATGGGTCCCTGAGCTTCAGTCGGAATCCACGACACCGATCCCTGCGAGCTCACGCTCAAGCCGGTAGGCCCGAAGATTAACCGCACGGTGAGTTTCTGTGCCGGAAGATCCGCATCGGCGGCCACCAACTGTACCGAGAGTTCACTGCCCTCGGCTACTGACGCCGCCTTGATGCCCACGAAGGCCGGAGGGGTGTTTACGGTCAAAGCGGCAATGACACTGGTGACCGAACCGGCAGAGTTGCCCACCACCACCGAGTAGTCGCCGGCGTTCGCGGCCTGAACCTGGGGCAATGTCAGAGAGGCCTTCGTCTCTCCGATCAAATCGCCGCCATTCCTGAGCCATTGGTAGCTCAATGGAGCAGTCCCAGTAACGACCACCGAAAACGCCACAGTAGCCCCGGCATTGACCGCTGAGGCCACTGGCTGAGTGACGATCACCGGAGGTTCCACCAACTCGAAGACCTCTATGCTTACGGAGTTGGTCACGCTGACGGTGCCATCCGAAACCGCCACGGAGATCAGATTCGTAGAAGGAGCCTGGTTTCGAGCTGGCGTCCAGGCCAGTCGCCCGTCTTCAGCCAGCACCAAATTGGACGGACCTTCCACCACCTGATAGGTCAACCGATTAGCCGGCAGATCGGCATCGGTTACGTCCATCTTCAGATTCACCGATTGGCCGAAGACGATTCTCTGGGCGGCCCACGCGGCCACCTGGGGCGGCTGGTTGACTTCTGTCACAGTCATCGTGAACGAGCGTTCAGCCGTTGCACCACCTGCATCGGCCACACTGAGAGTCACCAGATAAGTTCCGGGGCCTTGGCTCTCCGAGGGAGTCCAGCGGATTTCACCGGTGCTGGCATCCAAGGTCATTCCCGATGGGTTTGTTTTTAACCCATAAGCCAACGCTTGAGCGGGCAGATCTGAATCCGTTGCCCGTACAGTGATCGACCAAGCCGCCCCTTCCGGCACCGTCACATCAGCCAGATCTGCAAGCATCGGAGGATTGTTCACCTCGGTCACCGTCAGCCGCACCGTCGTCTGAGAAGCCAACGACGGTTGCCCGTCATCGGCCACCTCGATGACAAAGTCCCCAGTGCTCCCGCCATCCGTTTCAGAAGGAGTCCAACTCAATACACCGCTCTTGGAATCCACCGATGCTCCGCTGGGTCCGCTGACTAACCGGAACATGAGCCCATTGGCGGGCAGATCAGGATCGGAGGCCACCAAAGACTGAGACCAAGCCGTGCCTTCCGCGACCGAGGAGGCTGCCACCGAGTTAATCACCGGCGGGCGGTTCACCTCCAAGACCGTCACTTCGAACTGACCCGTCGTGCTTAGAAAACCGTCCGAGACCTCCACTGCCACAGAATAGCTGCTACCTCCCTGAGCTTCGGTGGGCATCCATAATACAAGTCCCTGAGGACTTACTGTCAAACCAACGGGCCCAGACACCAACCGCACGGTGAGATTCTGAGCGGGGAGATCGGAATCAGCAGTTTTTAACTGAATTGATAAATTGGAACCCTCCCCGACTGCGATCGGTTGAAGATCGGAAAAACTGGGAGGACTATTGACTGAAAGCAGTGCTAGAGAACTCGTTTCAGATCCTGCCGAATTACTAACTACCACCCGATAAACTCCGCCGTCAGAAACTTGAGTGGATGTGATCCTTAAGACTGAAGCCGTGGCACCTGTAACATTCTGCCCATCCTTAAGCCACTGGTAACCTAGTGATGAACCGGTAGCAGTTACAGTAAACTCAGCTAATTGGCCTTGGTTAACAGCCAGACTCTGGGGTTGCCCTGAGATGGATGGCGAAATCACAACCGGGGTAACAGTAAGCGCAGCTGGCGTGCTCGTCACACTCCCCGCAGAATTGCTTACTCCGGCCGTGTAGCTGCCCGCATCGGCCAGTGCCACAGCCGGCAGCGTGTAGCTGGAGGCATTGCCCCCGGCGATAGGGTTGCCATTGAAGTACCACTGATAGCTCAAGGAGCCGGAGCCCGATGCAGCAATTAAGAAGGTCACCGACTGCCCAACCGTTCGAGTTACCCCGACTGGTTGGGTCACCACCAGAGGTGGCGCTCCATATGGGGTTGAATCCGACAGATTTGGGATACCGTCGCCGTCGTTGTCGGCCGGGTCGGTTAGTTGCAAAGTCCACCTTCGGAAGTCTGGGTAGCTGGTGCTCAGATTGCCGTCGACGAACTCGATGATGGCCCTGTAGGTACTACCGAAGCGCGTGTAGGTGACTGGCGTCGAGGTCAGTCGATTTCCTGAATCCAACTGCAGGATGATGTTGTACATCGTCACGCTGTCATCCGAGTTCACCTGATAAGTGCCGGTGAAGTCTCCCGGTGAGAAAAACGACGAGGTCGCCCGGGTTTGGATGGTGCGCTGACTTGAGTTGTACGATCCCACCACATCCAGGATCGGTATGACCCAGGATCCGGTAAAGATGGCCCCGGTGGTGAACCGGGTCACTGAGCTACCAGTGGTTTGGCCTGCACCTCGATTCAGAATGATGGTCGCGGCCGCAGAACTGCCAGTGACCGATGAGACGGTGACCAAGCTCGCAGAGACATTCGCTGCGAGACTTCTCTCGGCAAAGTTTGGGATTCCGTTCGCATCGGAATCCGGCAGGAGGCTAGGTCCGCCGATTCCCACGAGCCCGAGGTCAGCCAGCTGGTTGCCCTGATACATTAACCAGTAGGACTGGTAGAGGTTGATGTTGCCCGGATGGTACTCGAATTCCCCATTCAGCGGCAGTTGTGGGTTTCCACCAGCGGTAAATGAAGGGGTGGTAAACCCTACAGCCAAGTTATTCGGCCCTGTGGCGATGTTGATGACGATCGATTGGCACTGAAACGTGCCGCTGATGCTCTGGGCCGTTGTCGGCGAGACTAAGGAGATGGCAGCGACCATTCCGAGGGCCTGAGTCCATTTTAGTTGGCGAGTTGTCAAGGCGACAGCCGCAAGAAACAGTTCAAGGAGTTGCATGGGGAAACGAATGGGACATCCTACGCACAACATCCCAACTGTAAGTCATGGTTATACTACCGGCATTTTGCGGTTTTCCGCAATCCATTTGAAACCTGTAACGAGGCGAAATCCTGTAAATCATGAGCGATTCCGAGATTCAGCCGGGCGGTTGGACTAGAATTCAAGACGTGGGGCCCTCACGGTGATGCCGCCGGGATTCGGACTCACCCCTCCCCACCCGATAGGGACGGTCCGCCCGCAGAAAAGGGATCCCATGAGGGGCTTGAAAAAGGGTCAGTTCTTGATATTGTTTACTCCCCGCCCGGTTTCCTCCGGCGATACAAGAGATGGTTTAGATAACCGCGCGTGCCCATCGCCAGACGTTCGGCGATCCACCCCACCGTCATCGTCGTCTCCGCCCGCAATCGCGCCGCCAAAGCCACCTTCACTGAATCCCCCTTGGGCCGAGTTTTGAGATCAGCTT